>JAUYDU010000127.1 GCA_030691665.1 Chloroflexota bacterium | reverse complement strand
TCCCTGCGGCGCGCCTTCGGCACGGAGGTGCTGCCCGCCGACATGACCGCCCTGGCCCAGGCCAAGACGATCCTGGTGGTGGCCGACGACCTGGAGTCCAGCCACAACGTGGCCTGCCTGCGGGTGAAGGACGCCGTGGTGCGCAATGGCGCTCGCCTGATGGTGGTCACGCCGCGGTGGGGCGAGCTGTGCGATTTCGCTCAGGTGTGGCTGCGGCCTCGTCCGGGGGAAGAGGCGGGCGCGCTGGCGGCCCTGGCCCCCGCCGGAGGCGGGTCCGCCTCTGGCGGAGGCGCCCTCGATGAGCCAGGGCAAGCGCCTGCACCTGGCCCCGACCAGGAGGTCGCTGACTCCGTGCAACGAGCGGCCCGTATCCTCGCCGACGCCGCCAGGGAGCCGGCGGAGGAGAAGCGCATCGCTGTTGTCTACGCCGTTCCCCACCTGGGGGCGGAGGCGGCAGGGGCGGTGGCGGCTGCGGTCGCCAACCTGGCCATCGTCTGCTGCGGCCCTGAGGAGGCCGCCCGTTGCCTGTTCGTTCTGCCGGCGGAGGCCAACGTCTGGGGCCTGCGGGACATGGGCGTCGCCTCCGACCTGCTGCCCGGACATCGCCCTGCCGACGATGACCGAGCGCGGCAGGAAGTGGGGAACGCCTGGGGCCTGGGCCCTTCGACTCTGCTCAGGGCAGGCCTGGGCTTTCGGGAGATGCTCGCGGCCGCCCAGCAAGGCCGCCTCAAGGCCCTGGTGGTGCTAGGCGATAACCCCTTGTTCGCCGCCCCCGACAAGGCTTGGGTGATGAACTGCCTCTCGTCCCTCGACTTCCTGCTGGTCATCGACAGCCTGCCGTCGGACACGGCCCGCCTGGCCCAGGTGGTGCTGCCCGACGTGGGCGTCTTGGGCAAGGACGGAACCTACACCAGCGCCGACCGGCGCATCGTGCGCCTGCGGGCAGCGGTGGCGCCCGTCGGGGAAGCTCGCCCCGCCTGGCAAATCTTGACGGACCTTGGCGCTGTCCTGGCCCAACGGCTGGGCCTGGACGCCAGCAGATGGAACTACTCTGGCCCGGCCCAGATCATGGAAGAGATCGCCGCCCTGGTGCCCCTGTACCGCAACGGTCTCCGCCTTTGGCGGATGGAATCGGGGGCGCAGCAAGCGTTCGAGGGCTTGGCGGCGCAGGCCGGCAGCCTCCAGCCCGTCGCGGCGGAGCCCGCGGCGGCGCGCGAGGGCCTGGTCGTCAGCACCGGCCGCACCCTGTACACGAGCTGGGAGGGCGCCACCCTTCACTCGCCCGAGGCCGACAAGCTGCATCGAGAGGAGTCCGCCGAGATCAACCCCGGCGACGCCGCCTCTCTGGGCGTGGAGGATGGCCAAGAGGTCGTACTGGTCAACGATCACGGCCAGTTGACCATCCGCGCCCGGGTGAGCGAGAGCGTCCAGCCGGGCAGCCTGTTCGTCCCCCTGTACTACGACGGCGGCGCGGTCACCGCCCTGTTCGGCCGGGAAGACGGGGGCCTGCCTGGCGTCAGGATAGCCGTCCGGGCCACGGCCTGAGCCTCTTTCGCCTACCCCAGCGCCGCACGCTGGGCCCCGATGCCCCGCGCGGTTCCCGACTTGTCCGCGAACGTTCCTACGGCTATACTCGCAGCAGTAGGGGCCGCATGTAGTGTCCGTCAAGACCGTCTTCTTGAGCTCCACAGCCAGAGACCTGGCCGAATACCGTGAGGCGGTCTATCGCGCCGTCGAGGGACTGGACGACTGCCGCTGCGTGCGCATGGAGAACTTCGGGGCGCGGGACTGGGCAGCCGACGAGTTCTGCCGAGCGAAGGTGGCCGAATGCGACGTTTTGGTGGGCATCGTCGGCCACCTCCACGGCAGTTGCCCGCCCGGTAGGGAGCAGTCCTTCACCGAGCGGGAGTACGAGGCCGCCGTCGCTGCCAACGTGCCCCGCCTGATGTTCATCGCCCCCGAGGACTTCCCCCTGCCCGCGAACCTGATTGAGTCGGGGAGGAAGCGAAAGAAGCAGCGGGCCTTCCGCGACCGCGTGAGCAGAGAGCGCATCCGCGATACCTTCGCCTCGCCCGAGGACCTGGCCTGGCGAGTGGTGCAGGCCATCCGCAACTGGGAGCAGGAGGCGGCTCGGGAGCGCCGGCCCTCTGCCGCCCGCGCCGAGGGCGTGATGCCCCTGCCCTCCCAGCCCTACTTCGCCCACCCCTACCCACTGCAAGAGCACTTCACGGGCCGCGCCCGCGAGCGGCAGATGCTCACGCAGTGGCTGAAGGACGACGATCACCCTGTCCTGGCCCTCGTCGCCATCGGCGGGATGGGCAAGTCCGCCCTCACCTGGGCCTGGCTCCAGCGGGACGTGCTGGGCCTGCCCCTGCCCGGCCAGCCCAAGGACGACCCCGCGGTCGCCGCGGCCTGCCGCCTGCCCGAGGACGCGCGCCCCGAGGGCGTGCTCTGGTGGTCGTTCTACGAGCGGGAGGCCCGCTGCGCCGCCTTCGTGAATGAGGCGCTGACCTACGCCAGCGGCGGGCAGGTCGATCCCAGGGAAATCCCCTCCGACTACGAGAAGCTGCGGGAGCTGATCGCCCTCCTCCAGGAGCGCCGCCTGCTGCTGGTGCTGGACGGCCTGGAGCGGGAGCTGCGCGCCTACCCAGGGCTGTCCGCCGCCTACCAGGGCGACGAGATGGCGCGGGACGTGCAGGGCGACCCCAACTCCTGCACCGACCCCCACGCCGCCGCCTTCTTGCGCCAGGTGGCCGCGCTCTCCCAGGGGAGCCGCGTGCTGCTGACCAGCCGCCTCTTCCCGCGCGAGCTGGACGGCCTGGCCGGCTGCCGCCACGAGGAGCTGACCGGTCTCGATCCAGCGGACGCGGTGGCCTTCTTCCACGCCCAGGGGGTGAAGGGGAGGCGAGACGAGATCGAGGCCGCCTGCGCCCCCTACGGCTACCTTCCCCTCGCCCTGCGCCTGCTGGCGGGGATGATCGTCCGCGACAAGCGGATGCCCGGCGACATCCGGGTGGCCGACCGGCACCCCGTCCTGCCGGAGCTTAAGGGCAAGGAGCAGCATCACATCCTGGAGGTGGCGTACAATGCGCTGGACAAGCGGAAGCAGGCGCTGCTGAGCGGCATCGCCGCCTTCCGCAGCCCCATGACCTACGACGCGCTGTCCGTCCTCAACCCGTACGCGGACGATGACCAGTTTGACAGCGCGCTCCAGGATCTGATAGACCGCGGCCTGCTCTTCCTCGAGCGGGAGCGCGGGCGCTACGACCTGCACCCCATCGTGCGCCAGTACGCCTACGACCGCCTGACCGACAAGAAAGGCGTGCACAGCCGCCTGCGCGACTACTTCGCCGCCGCGCCTACGCCGGAGGAGGGCGAGGTGCAGAGCGTGGAGGACCTGACGCCGGTCATCGAGTTGTACCACCACACCGTCCGCGCCGGGCGCTACGACGAGGCATGCAGCCTGCTACGCGATCGGCTGGTGCCAAACCCACTCCATTTCCGCTTTGGCGCCTACCAGATCTGCATCGAGCTCCTGCGCGCTCTCTTCCCCGACGGCGAGGACAGCCCGCCGCGGCTGAAGAAGGAGAGCAACCAGGCCTGGACGGCGAACAGCCTGGGCAACGCTTACGCCCTCTCCGGCCAGGAGCGCCGCGCCGTGCCGCTGTTCGAAGCGTCGAACGCCATCGACGAGAGGCGGGGCGACAGCGTGGGCGTCGCCATCGGCCTGGTGAACCTCGCCCTAGTCCAAGTGCGACTCGGTGAGCTGACGGCGGCGGGGGCGAATCTGCGGCGGGATATTGAGCTCGCCGAGCAGATTGGAGACGAGTTCTACCAAGCCACAGGCCACGCGGAGCTGGGCCGGCTGCTGGCCCATCGCGGCGTTTTCACCGAATCTGAGCAGCACTTGGCAACGGCGCAGGAAGTTTTTGACGGAATGGGGGCCCAGAGAACAAACTTTGTTTCCGTGGTGAGGACCTACCGCGCCCTGCGCGCCCTCCTGATGGGGCAGGCCAAGGCTGCCCTGGCGGCCGCCCGCCGGGCGCGGGAGCTGGCGGACGAGGTTGCGAGGACGCACTATCCCCACGAGCGCGACATCATCCGGGCCGAGTGGCTGCTGGGGGCGGCCCTGGTGGCCCTGGCCTGCGAGGAGAAGGGTCGGCAGACCAAGAACCTGACACAGGCGGAAGGCCACCTGACCGAGGCCCTCACCGGCTGCCGCCGCATCAACATGGTGGACCACGAACCAGACATCCTGCTGTCGTGGGCGCGCTGGCAGCGCGCCCGGGGCAATGCCCAGGAGGCCCGCCGCGACGCCGAGGAGGCCCTGGCCATCGCCGACCGCTGCGAGTACCGGCTGAAGCAGGCCGACGCCCACAACCTCCTGGCCCGCCTGGCGCTCGACGGCGGCGACGGGCAAGCCGCCCGCCAGCACGCCGAGATCGCCCGCGAGCGCGCCCGGTGCGACGGCCCGCCCCACTGCTACAAGCCCGCGCTGGAGGAAGCCGAGCGGCTGCTGGGGGCGGCCTCGTAGCTGGTTCACGATTGGCGGGTTCTGGGCTGCCGGGTTCACACACAACCCCAGATAGCTCGACGGAAGGCAGGGCTTGCGCCAGAGGCGCATCCGCCTTCGGCGGAGAAGCCCTGCAGCTACGACCCCATCTGCTCTTCACTCCGTAGCTGCAGACCTTTAGGTCTGCCCACAGAAGGCAACCAGGACTGTCGCACTATTTAGTCAACGGCCTTCAGGCCTCCATGACATGGGGTGGAAGCCTAAAGGCTTCCGCTACTACTACATCGCGCTATGCCGGGCTTGAGCCTTTACTCTCTTGATGACCATAAGCCCTGCAGCTACAGCCACGCTCATCTCTCCTTCCTGTGCTAAACTTAGACCTGGCGAAGCCATTGGGCGAGGAATGGACCGACAATCATGGTGAAGAAGACGGGGCGCGAGCAACTGGTGAGGATCGGCGTGGCCCGCGACCAGGTGGAGGCGGCCGTCTGGCGGGACATGTTGTATCAGCACGGGGTTAGGGTCTTCATCAAGAACATCGACCCGCTGACTGCCGTGCCCTACGTCGAGTCCACCACCCCCTACAGCTTCGAGGTCTTCGTCGCCGCCGCGGACGAGGAACGCGCCCGCTGGATTCTCGGCCTCAGTTCCCATCGGGATGAGCCCGCGGTCTCCTAGCGCCGGGAGCCGATGATGGAGCTACCTCTCTTTCCCCTCTCCACCGTCCTCTTCCCCGGCATGACTCTGCCGATTGACGTCTTCGAGAAGCGCTATCTGTTGATGATCCGCCGCTGCCTGGAGCAAAAGAGGCCGTTCGGTGTCGTCCTCATCAAGAGAGGGAGCGAGGAGGGCGAGCCTCCTACACCCTTCGCCGTGGGCACCATCGCTTCCATCGCCCATGTCGAGCAGTTGCCCGAGGAGCGGATGAACGTCGTCGTCCTGGGCCAGAAGCGATTCCACATCGATCAGCTCGTCCAGCGGCGGCCCTATCTGGTCGGGCGGGTGGAGCCGCTCACCAGCTACGTTAGGGACCAGATGGCTGCCCGCCAGTT
The DNA here is from genome assembly GCA_030691665.1 of Chloroflexota bacterium. Lineage (GTDB taxonomy): Bacteria > Chloroflexota > Dehalococcoidia > SM23-28-2 > SM23-28-2 > JAUYDU01. The sequence goes on along the minus strand of JAUYDU010000127.1, from coordinate 3,178 downwards.
GGCCGACACCATCGCCGCCCTCTTCGCCGAGTACTATCGCCTCCATTTGGCCATCTCCAACCAATGGGCTCGCCGCATCGGGGTTCCCGGCGATGCGGACAACCTATCCGATTTCGTCGCCTCCCGCCTGTCGGTGGAGACCAGGATCAAGCAGAAGCTGCTGGAGACGCTATCGGTGGTCCGTCGCCTGGAGCGTGAGGAGGAGATCCTGGGCCAGGAGATTCGGGAGCTGAGCCTGCGCCTGAAGGCGATCCAAAGACAGAAGTACACCAGCCTCGGCGTGGTGAACTGAGGGGCGAGGGCAGGGGAAAAGGAGCGATAGGCGATGCGCGCCCTGAATCAGCCGGTGAGCTGGTGGGGCTGGCATTGGTCGCCACCAGAGCCGCTGTCGATCGTGGAGATCCTGGAGCGGGGGAACATGCCGCTCCGACTGGCCGCCCTGTTTTGGTTGGGCATCGACCGGGGCTCTTCCCTCCTCATCGCTGCCGAACCGCCCCTGGCCGGCAAGACGACAGTGCTCACCGCCCTGCTAGCCTTCGCCCCACCCCAAGCGGTCGCCTACTTCACGCGTGGCCTGGGCGAGACGTTCGACCTGCCGCCCGTGAGCGACTCCCATCCCACCTACATCCTGGTCAACGAGATGAGCGACCACCTTCCCGTCTACACCTGGGGCCGCTACGCCCGCCGCGCCTTCGAGCTGTTGGCCGAGGGGTACTCCCTGGCCACAACGATGCACGCCAACAGCGTGGCCGAGGTCATGGATATCCTGGAGAACGACCTCAGCGTGCCCCAGCGCCAGATCGCCAACCTCACCTTCGTCGCCGCCATGCATATGGGCTATCGAGGCGGCGTCGGCCTACGACGCCTGGGCGAAGTGGCCTTCCTCTGCCCAGGCGACCAGGCAGGCAGGGAGCTGAGGATGTCCACCGTTGCCGCCTGGAATCCCGAGGACGACAGCTTCAGGGTAGCGGACTCGCCGGAGAACGTGAGCGCTCTGGCCGCCTGGGCCGGGCTGTCAGAGGAGGCCTTCCTGGGGGAGTGGGAGCGGCGGGAGGAGTTCCTGCGGGGGCTGTTGCGGGAGGGTGTGAGGGAGCTGCGAGCGGTGCAAGAGGCGCTGTTCGCCTACTACGAGGGCCTCAGGCCAGGAGGGCGCCTAGAGCCTCCTGCCAGCGGGAGAAGTCGGGGAAGACAAGCTCGGCGCCGGCAGCCTCCAGGTCCTGGACGCTGAAGGAGCCGGTGGCCACGGCCACGGGGCGGGCGGCGTTGGCGCGGGCGGCGGCGACGTCCAGGGGCGTGTCACCGATGACGCAGACCTGGCGAGGGCCATCCTGGCTGGCTGCCTGGGCCAGCCGCTCGATGGCCAGCGCGACGATCTGGGCCCGATCCTGGGAGTCATCGCCGAAGCCGCCCGCCAGGAAGAAGTCGTGCAGGCCATAGTGCTCCAGCTTGAGGCGAGCCGCCTGGCGGAAGTTGCCGGTGGCCAGCCCCAGAAAGGCTCCCGGAGCAGCCCTGAGGGCCGCCAGCAATTCGGGAATACCGGGCATCACCCGGCCCTGGGTCTCGCCCAGGGTTTGGGCGAGAATGGCATGGTAGACATCCTGGAAGCGGGCCAGAAGGGAGGCGAAGTCGCCGTCCAGGCCATGGAGGCGGGCGGCATCGCGGAAGATGGAGGCGTCGCTACGGCCGGTGAACTCTACGTTGGCGTAGGCATCGCTGATGCCGAAGGCCTGGGCGAAGGCGAGGTTCATGGCCTTTACGCCCGCCCCGCCCGACCAAAGCAGGGTCATGTCGATGTCGAAGAGGAAGAGCTTGGTCAATCCAGCCGTGCCCGTGCCTCAGCCCTGGGCTGGCGCCTCTTGCTCCCAGACCACGCCCACCGCCCGCTTGCCCGTGTGCACCAGGAAAGCGGGGCCGATCTTGCTCTCCAGGATCTGCTCTCTGCTCACGCCCAGGCGCTGGCAGAGCTTGCCGACGAGCATCTCCTTGAGGTCGGGGGCTATCCCTTCGATCACCGAGACCGTGCCCGACTTACGGGTTCGCTGCACTTCCTCGGCGATGCGGTCCAGAGCGTTGTCCATCCGCCCCCGCATGCGGCCGTAAAGGGCGACGGCGCCGTCCTTCACGGTGATGACGGGCCTGATGCTCAGGGCGGTGCTGAGCAGGTGCTGAATGGAGCGAACGCGCCCACTCTTCACCAGGTATTTGGTGCTCTCGAAGGCGGCCAGGAGGCGCAGGCGGCCCCTCATCTCCTCCACCAGGCGCTTGGCCTCCTGGAGAGGCCAGCCCAGGTCGCGAGCCCGGGCCGCCTCCAGAAGGAGCATGCCCTCCGCCATGGAGCCGCTGCGGGAGTCCACCACCTCGATCTCAGACTGGGGGAACTCCTCCCGCACCATGTCCGCCGCCAGCACAGCGGCATCGTAGGTCTGGCTCAGCTTGGCGGAGATGGTGATGGTCAGGATGCGGGAAAGGCCCCGCTTGATGGAGGAGACGAAGGCATCGACGAAGCGAGAGGGGGCAGGAGCTGATGTGGTAGGGTATCCCTTACCCTTCTCGTAGCGGTCCAGGAGCTCGGCGAACTCCTCCAGGGTGATCGTGCCGTCGTCCAGGCCACCCTCCAGGCCGAAGTTGATGACGAAGGGCACCTGAGCCAACCCTTTCTTCTCGACGAGGTCCGGCGGCAGGTTGTGGCCGCTGTCGCAGACGATGGCAAAGGGCTCCACGCTGTCGCTCCCTTCTTCAATAACGCAGGCTACTGCTCGACGGGCAGGCCGGCCTTGATCCAGGCCTCAGTGCCGCCCTCCAGATTGTACAGGCGTTCCAGGCCCAGGGCCGCCGCCATCTCGCAGGCCAGGGCGCTGCGCTGACCGACGCCGCAGACGAAGATGATGTCCCGGTCGTGATTGAGCTCGTCGCGGCGCATCAATACCGTGTTCACAGGGATAAGCTTGGCGGCGGGGACATGCCCCTGGCGGAATTCATCGGGCTCGCGCACGTCGATCACCTGGACGTCTCCCCGCTCGATCATCTCCTTGGCCTCTTCCACCGTGATCCTGGTGAAGGGCTCGCGGGCGTCCTTGATGCCCATCCACTAACCCCCTATCCAGGCAGCCTAGACCGCATTATCGCCTATCACCTTCAATTCTAGCAACTAGAGGCCGCGTCACGCTAGTCCCCGCAG
>JAUYDU010000439.1 GCA_030691665.1 Chloroflexota bacterium | reverse complement strand
GGCAACAACGGCGGCGACGGGCTGGTGGCCGCTCGCCACCTGCACGACTGGGGCGCCAAGGTGGACGCCTACCTGCTGAAGCCGCGGGGCGAGGACGACGATGTCTATCGCCAGGTGGTGGAGCGAAGCATCTCGGTGAGGACGGTCGAAGGGGACGGCGGCTTCCAGGCCCTGGAGGAGCTGCTGGGGCAGGCCGAGGTGGTGGTGGATGCCCTGCTGGGCACCGGCTCCGCCGGAGGCGGACGCGCCATCGAGGGCGAGCTGGCGGAGGTGATGCAGCGCCTGAGGGCCGCCCGGGAGAGGCCGCTGCCGCCGCGCATCCTGGCCGTCGACCTGCCCAGCGGCGTCGACTGCGACAGCGGCGGGGCCGACCCCCTATGCGTGGCGGCGGATGTGACGGTGGCCCTCCAGCACAGCAAGGTGGGCCTGCACACCCTGCCCGCCGCGCGGTACGCGGGCCGCATCGAGGTGGTGGACATCGGCATAGGGCGGGCCCTGAGCGAGGACTTGCCCTACGAGCTGATGACCGACGCCTGGGCCCGCTCGCTCCTGCCGGAGAGGCCGCCGGAGGCGAACAAGGGGACGTTCGGGAAGGTGCTGGTGGTGGCCGGCTCCACCAACTACATCGGCGCAGCCCACCTGGCGGCCGTGGGCGCCGGCCGAGTGGGGGCGGGCCTGGTGACCCTGGCCTGCGCCCGCAGCATCTATCCGATCCTGGCCGCCAAGCTGGTGGAGTGCACCTTCCTGCCCCTGCCCGACGAGGAGGGTTTCCTGACGGCGGAGGCGGCCTACGCCGTGCTCCAGGCCATCGGCCAGGGCTACAACGCCCTGCTGGTGGGCTGCGGGCTGGGTCAGGCGGCCTACGTGCGCTCCTTCATGCGCTCGCTGCTGCCCGGCCTGAAGGCTCCGCCGGAGGCTTCGCCAGAGGCGCATCCTCCGCCAAAGGCGGATTCGCCTCAGGCGCAGGACGGCCTGGGGGCGGTGGTCATCGACGCCGACGGCCTCAACGCCCTGGCCAAGGTGGAGAACTGGTGGGGTGAGCTGTCCGTGCCAACCATCGTCACCCCGCATCCGGGCGAGATGTCGCGCCTGACCGACCTGCCTATCGCGGACATCCAGGCCAACCGTCTGACGACGGCCGTGGAGCAGGCGGCCCGCTGGGGCACGACGGTGGTGCTCAAGGGGGCCCACACAGTGGTGGCAGCCGCCGACGGCCGGGCCGCCGTCAGCCCGTTCGCCAACCCGGCCCTGGCCTCGGGCGGCACCGGCGACGTGCTGGCGGGGGCGATCGCCGGGCTGGCGGCCCAGGGGTTAGCAGCCTTTGATGCCGCCAGCTTGGGCGTTTATTTGCATGCACGGGCGGGGGAGAGAGTCCGTCGAGAGCTAGGAGAGGCCGGCTTGCTGGCGGGCGACCTGCTGCCGGCGCTGCCGCTGGTGATCAAAGAGATATCGGGCCGCTAGAATGCAAGCGCGCAGGCGCTGGCGGGTGCGCCCTCAGGCTCCCGCGGAGGAGCTGGCAGATGCCCCCTTCCCGCCGCTCATTCGCCACCTCCTGTACCATCGGGGGGTGCGCAGCCAGGACGAGGCTGCGCGCTTTCTCTTCCTGCCCCCTGAGGCGGACTGGCCCCAGCCCGACCCTCGCCTGTTGCCGGGGGTGGATCAGGCGGTCGAGCGGCTGGCCGCCGCCATCGAGGGCAGCGAGGCCATCGCCGTGTTCGGCGACTTCGACGTGGACGGGGTGACGGCGGCCGCCCTGCTAACCCAGGCCCTACGGGAGGCGGGAGCGACGGTCTTCCCCTACATCCCGAATCGCTTCAGCGAAGGCTACGGGCTTAGCGTGGCCGCTATGTCCACCCTGCGCGGGCAGGGAGCATGGTTGCTGGTGGCAGCCGACTGCGGCACCAGCTCCATCCCAGAGATAGAGCACGCCCGCCGCCTGGGGATGGATGTCATCGTGGTGGACCACCACGCCATCCCGCCGAGTACGGGCGCAGCAAGCGGCGCCCCTGCGGGAGGCGCAGCAAGCGGCCATACGGGGGGCGCAGCAAGCGGCGCCCCTACGGCGCTGGTGAACCCGAGGGCGGCCGGGCCGGAGAACCCTCATTGGGAGCTGGCGTCAGTGGGCGTGGCCTACCACCTAATGGCTGCTTTGTACGAAGCGCGAGGACGTCCCTGGGAGCCACGGCGCTTCCTGGACCTGGTAGCCATCGGCACGGTGGCCGACGTGGCGCCCCTGGTGCGGGAGAATCGCTATCTGGTGAGGGAAGGGCTGGCAGCCCTTCGACAAGCTCAGGGCCAGAGGCAGGCCCCTCGACCGGGCTCGGGGCAGGCGGAGCGGCCGGGGCCTTCGGCTCCGCTCAGACCGGGCTTGCGGGCGCTGATGGAGGTGGCTGGACTGCGGCCCGAGGTGGTGGACAGCGAGGCCATCGGCTACACCCTGGGGCCTCGCCTGAACGCCGCCGGCCGCCTGGCCCACGCCGGGCTCAGCCTGCGCCTGCTTCTCACTGAGGACGAGGGGGAGGCGCAAGCCATAGCGAAGCAACTGAACCAACTGAACCAGGAGCGGCAGCGCCAGACCAATGAGGCTCTGGCCCTGGCGTCCGAGCTGGTGGCGGCGGAGGACCCGGACGGGTCGGGGCCGCTGATCTTCGTCGGCCACCGGGATATCTCGGAGGGCATCGTGGGGCTGGTGGCGGGCAAGCTGGCCGAGGAGCGCTACCGGCCGGCTATCGTCTACCGGGCGGGCGAGCAGGAGAGCCGGGCGAGCTGCCGGAGCATCCCCGAGTTCGACATGGTGGGCGCCCTGCGCCGGCAGGGCCATCTGCTGGTGCGGTACGGCGGCCACCATCAGGCGGCGGGGTTCACGGTGGCCAATGGCAACCTCGCCGCCCTCAGGAGTGGCCTCCTGGAGGAGGCCGCCGGCGAGTTGGCGGGCCTGGAACTGACGCCGACGCTGGACATCGATGCCGAGCTACCGCTGGGCCGCCTACGGGGCGAGGAGATCCGCTGGCTCCAGCGCCTCCAGCCCTTCGGCCAGGGTAACGCCGAGCCTCTCTTCCT
>JAUYDU010000412.1 GCA_030691665.1 Chloroflexota bacterium | reverse complement strand
ATCTTGGCGATGAGGCTGGCGATGTCCGACTCGCTCACCGTCATATCCACCTTCTCCTCGGCCTCCCACCGGGCCTTGGCCGCCTCGTACTCCCCTTCCAACTTCAACCGCTCGCTCTTGAGGCGCGCCGCCTCGGCGTAGTCCTCCCGACCGTCGGCCGCTTCCTCCTCGCGGGCCAGCTCGTCGATGCGCCTCTTCTGCTCCCGCAGCTCCGGCGTCAGGCCCTGGGCGTCGATGACGTGCTTGCTGGCCGCCTCGTCGATGAGGTCGATGGCCTTGTCCGGCAGGAAGCGGTCGCTGACGTAGCGATTGGAGAGCTTGACCGCCGCCTCGATGGCCTCGTCCGGTATCTTTACCTTGTGGTGCGCCTCGTAGCGCGGCCGCAGCCCCTTGAGCATCTCGATGGTGTCCTCCGGCGACGGCTCGTCGATGTACACCGGCGAGAAGCGGCGCTCCAGAGCCGGGTCCTTCTCGATGTGCTGGCGGTAGTCGCCCAGGGTGCAGGCCCCCACGCACTGCAACTCGCCCCGCGACAGGGCCGGCTTCATCATCGTGCTGGCGTCGATGGCCCCCTCGGCGGCGCCGGCCCCCATCACCTGGTGGATCTCGTCGATGAACACGATGACCTCGCCCGCCGCCCGCTTGATCTCGTCCATCACCGCCTTCAGCCGCTCCTCGAACTCCCCCCGGAACTTGCTGCCGGCCACCATCGCCCCCATGTCCAGGGCCAGCACCCGCTTGCCCTTGAGGTTCTCCGGCACATCGCCGGCCACGATCTTCTGGGCCAGCCCCTCGGCGATGGCCGTCTTGCCCACGCCTGCCTCGCCGATGATCACCGGGTTGTTCTTGGTGCGGCGATTGAGGATCTGCATCACCCGCCGGATCTCGTCGTCGCGGCCGATCACGGGGTCGAGCTTCCCCTGGCGGGCCAGCTCCGTCAGGTCGATGCTGTAGCGCTCCAGGGCGCGATACTTGCTCTCGGCGCGGGCGTCGGTGACGCGGGCGCCGCCGCGGATGTCGGCCAGCGCCCTGTAGACCTTCTCCTTGTCGATGCCGAACTCGCGCAGGATGCGGGCCGAGTCGCCCTCCCGCTCGTCGGCGATGGCGATGAGCAGGTGCTCCACGCCCACGTACTCGTCCTTCAGGCGCTCCGCCTCGGCGTTGGCCGCCTCCAGCATGCGGACGATGCGGGGCGTGGTGTAGACCTGCACCACGTCGTAGGCCAGCTTGGACATCCGCCCCAGCACCTCGCTCACCCGCCCGCTCACCTGCTGGGGATCGACCCCCAGCTTCTCCAGGATCTGCTGGGCCAGGCCGCCCGGGTGGTGCACCAGAGCGAACAGCACGTGCTCCACGTCCCACTGGGCGTGGCGCTCCTTGCGCACCAGCTCCTGGGAGGCGGCCAGCACCTCCTGGGCCTGCTCCGTAAACCTGTCTTGTCGCATCATCGTTGTGTCACCTCGTGCTAACGAACGTAGGGACAGGTCTTTAGCCCTGTCCTGGGCTGACCTAAAGGTCAGCCCCTACAGGGGATAAGGGGCTCCTGGCTGGCGGCCAGCACCTCCTGGGCCTGCTCCGTAAACCTGTCTTGTCGCATCATCGCGATTTCACCTCAACCTTTTTCTGTCACCCTGAGCGAAGCGAAGGGTCTGGCGGAGCGGGGCATGGATGACGCCGCCGAGCGGGAAGGCTGACCCCACCCCCAAGATTCTTCGCTGCGCTCAGAATGACAGGTAGCCGCTCCGCCTGAGGCGGACTGCGCCCCTTCTGTAAACCTGTCTTGTCGCATCATGATTGTGTCACCTCACGCTCTCACCATTACCGACGTAGGGACAGGGCTTTAGCCCTGTCCTGGGCTGACCTAAAGGTCAGCCCCTACGTTTGTTTTTCGTCCCCCGGCCTCGCCGCCGGCAGGTAGCGGTCCCGCAGCCGCTGCAGCTCCCCCCGCAGCCGCTCCATCTCCTGTTCCATCTGGCGGATGCGCTCGTTCAGGCGCAGGATCACCTCCGCCCCCGCCAGGTTCACCCCCAGGTCATTGATCAGCCGCTGGATCTGGCGCAACCGGGCGATGTCCGCCGCCGAGTACAGCCGGATCCGCCCCCGCGAGCGGGACGGAGCGATGATGCCCACCCGCTCGTAGTAGCGCAGGCTCTGGGCGTGCATGCCCACCATGCGCGCCGCCACGCTAATGACATAACAGGGCTCGTCTTCAGGGATGCTGTGGTCAGGCAACGGACTTCACCTCACCGCCGTCCTGCTCCGGCGCCCGCCGCCCGCAGCTTTTCGAACAGCTCCCGCTCCTGGGGCGAGAACTCCGTCGGTAGCAACACCTTCACCCGGACGAAGAGGTCGCCGTGGCCGCCGCCCAGCTTGGGCATGCCCAGCCCGGCCAGGCGGAAGACGCGGCCGTTCTGGGTGGGCGACGGCACCTTCAGCATCGCTTTGCCCTTGAGGGTGGGCACCGCCACCTCGCCGCCCAGCACGGCGTCCAGCAGGGGCACCTCCACCTCCGTGTGCAGGTCGTCCCCCCGGCGCTGGAACCGCCTGTGCGGCCTGACCGATATCACCAGATAGAGGTCGCCCCGGGCACCGCCCCGGCCCGGCCTCCCCTCGCCGGCCACCCGCACCCGCGAGCCGTCGCTGACCCCGGGCGGTATCTTCACCTCAAGCCGTCGCGGCCGCACGATGGCGCCCGCCCCCTGGCAGACGTGGCACACAGCGCCCACCAGGCGGCCGCTGCCGCCGCAGGTAGCACAGGGCTCCTCGCCCTGCATCTGGAGGACGCGGGTCGTGCCGTGATACGCCTCCTCCAGAGTGACCTCCGTCATGTACTGGACATCCTCGCCGCGGCGAGGGCGCGTGCGGCCGCCAGCAAACAGGCCCCCGAACAGGTCGCCCAGGTCGCCCAGGTCGAACTGCTCGAAGCCGCCGGAGGGGACGCCCCGGCCCCCCCACGACCAGCGCTGGCCGGCCTGGCGCCGCGCTTGCTCGAACTGGTCGGCGTACTGCCACTGCTCGCCGTACAGGTCGTACTTGCGCCGCTTCTCGGCGTCGGAAAGCACCTCGTAGGCGGCGTTGATCTCCTTGAACCGCTCCTCCGCCGCCTTGTCGCCGGGGTTGACGTCCGGGTGATGCTTGCGGGCCAGCCGCCGGTACGCCTGGCGGATCTCCTTGTCGCTGGCGCCGCGCTTCACCCCCAGGATGTCGTAGTAGTCCCTTGCTGCCATGGCAGGTAGCCTCTGTGCCCATTATAGAGCAAGGGCGAGGTCGATGTCAAATGTGCGGGAGGAAAGTTGATAAAAGGATTGTAAGAGGTCTTGACAGCCTGATGGTGAAGGCCGCTCTCCCCGGCATGCGACCCGAGGACGTGGACATCTCTGCCAGCGGCGATGTCCTCACCATCAAGGGCGAGGCCAAGACCGAGGAGGAGGTCAAGCGGGAGAGCTACCACCGCCGCGAGCTGCGTTACGGCTCCTTCGCCCGCTCCGTCCCTTTACCCACGCGGGTCGACTACAACAAGGCGGAGGCCGCCTTCGAGCAGGGCGTCCTGACCGTGACCATGCCCAAGGCCGAGGAGCTCAAGGCCAAGAGCATCAAGGTCAAGGCCCACCCCGTCATTGAGGGCAAGCCCTAACCCAGCCCCGCCCGCTCCCCCAGGAAGGGGGAAGGAGGGTCTACGTTCCTCCTTCCCCCTTCCCTCTTCCTTGTTCCTTGTTCCTTCTTCCCTCTTCCTACTCCAACCCCATCTCTCCTACCCGTCGCTCCAGCTCGGCCGCCTCCGCTGCCGTTAGGTCGCGGAGGGGAGGCCGAACGTAGGTCTGGGGCAGGCCAGCCACGATGCGCAACAGGTGCTTGATGGCGCTGGGCGAGGGGAGATCCTTGATCAGCTCCCGGACTCGGTCGATGGCCGCCTGGGCCTCGATTCGCTCCTTGCTGGTACGAGCCCGAGCCACTGCATTCAAGAAATCGGGGAAGACGTTGGCCACCGCCGAGATCGCTCCCACAGCCCCCAGGCGATAGCCCTGGGCCACCAGGCCGTCGCTGCCGCAGAACACCGCCAGACTGGGGTAGCGGCTGACGAACTGCCGCAGGGTGGGCAGGCGGCCGCTGGTGTCCTTTACCCCCGCCAGCTTGTCGGCGAACTTGTCCAGCAGGAAGTCCACCAGCTCCACCGTGATCTCCACCCCGGAAAAGCTGGGGATGTTGTACAGGAATACCTTGCGTCCGCTGGGCAGGGCCGCCAGCACCGCCTGATAGTAGGCCTTGAGCCCTTCTCCAGACACGGCCTTGAAATAGAATGGGGGCACGATCAGGACAGCGTCGGCGCCGCTCTCCAGGGCGTAGCTGCACAGCTCGATCGTCTCCGGTAGAGCGGCGCAGCCTGCGCCGATCATCACGGCCAACCGGCCCCGCTGCCCCAGGACGGCATCGATGACCTGCTTCCGCTCGGCCAGAGAGAGGGACGGCCCCTCGCCGTTGGTGCCCAGGGCCAGCACCCCGTTAGCGCCCCGCCTCTCCAGATAGGCCAGGTGGCCGCCGATCCAGTCCAGGTCCAGCCGCCGCCCGCCCTGGCTGAAAGGCGTGACGCTAGCCGGAAAGGTGCCAGCCAGAGGGGTCATCGAGGCTCTAGCGAGCGCTGACCCTGCCCAGTTCCGCCTGGCGCAGGGCGCGGTCGAGGTTGCGGGTGGTGTGAATGAGGGCGATGTGGGTGAAGGCCTGCGGGTAGTTGCCGAGAAACTCGCCGCTTTCTGCGTCCACCATCTCCGAGAAGAGGTCCACGTGGTTGCTCAAGGAGATCACCCTCTCGAACAGCCGCTGGGCCTCCTCCAGACGCCCCAACTGGATCAGGCAGCCCACCAGCCACAGGGTGCACATCGTGAAGGTGCCCTCGTCGCTGCCCAGGCCGTCGTCCACCTGCCAGGGCAGGTAGCGGCGCACCAGGCCGTTCACCGACAGCTCCTGCTGGATGCGCATGATGGTGGACTCCATGCGCGGGTCTTTCGCGGACAGGAAACCCACTATCGGCATGAACAGAAGGCTGGCGTCCAGAACGTCGGACCCGTAAGACTGGCCGAAGGCGCCCGCCCGCTCGCTCCAGGCGTTGGCCAGGATGTCCTCCCGGATAGCCCTCCTCGCCTGCTGCCAGCGCTGCACATCCGCCGGTCTGCCCAGAGCCTTGGCCAGGCGGATGCCCCGGTCCACTGCCACCCAGCACATCAGCTTGGAGTAGACGAAGTGGCGTGGCTCGGCCCGCACCTCCCAGATGCCGTGGTCGGGCAGGCGCCAGTTGTTGACGGCTGCCTCCACCAGCGTCTCCGTCAGACGCCAGAGAGCATCGTCGATGTGGCCACCCGCTCGATAGTAAGAGGCAAAGGAGAGAAGCACCTCCCCGTAGATGTCCAACTGAAACTGCTTGGCGGCCGCATTCCCGACGCGCACCGGCCGCGAGCCGCGGTAGCCCTCGAGGTGGTCCAGGACATACTCCTGGATCTCCGTCTCGCGGCCGATGCCATACAGGGTCTGCACCCCGTCGGGCGAGTCCAGGAAGGAGCTGCCCAGCCAGCTCATGAAGGGCGAAGTATCGGCCGTGTACCCCAGGCGATGAAACACGTCCAGCGTGAGGGCGGCATCGCGCAGCCAGCAGTAGCGGTAGTCCCAATTGCGATCGCTGCTTAGCTTCTCAGGCAGGGAGGTAGTGATAGCCGCGCAAATGGCGCCTGTAGGGGCATAGAGGAGCTGATGCAGAGCCAGCCCCGACCGCTTGACCGCGTCTGCCCACCGCCCCTGATAGCGCCAGTCGCCGGCCACCGTCCGCCAGTAGGCCTCGGTGCTGCCCAGCTTACCGTGGATATCGTAGTCGGCCAGCGGCCGCGGGTTGTCTTCGTCCCAGCGCAGCACGAAAGCTGCCGATTCCCCCGCCCGCAGGCTGAAGGCGGCCCGCGCCGTCCCGTCCTCGACCCGGAAGGACACCGCCGACGCCAGGCTCAGGCTACCACTGCCGTTCCTGGCCAGCACCCCTTGGGCGGCGGCAGTCAAGCGGGTGGCAGCGCGACCGTAGTCCAGGCGCGGCTGGAACAGGCACTCCAGAGCCACCCGGCCGCTTTCGCAGCGCACGACGCGAATGACCTCGTGCTCCGAGACGGTGATGTCTTCGGCGACCGGCATGAAGTCGGTGACACTGGCGCGACCCTCGTCCGTCTGGAAAGAGGTGACCAGGATGTTGGTGTCGTCGAGGTAGGTCTGAGAGAAGCGATAGTCGCCCGGCGGCTGGATAGCGAAGCGGCCGCCCCGCTCATAGTCCAGGATAGCGGCGAAGACGCTGGGCGAGTCGAAGCGGGGGAAGCATAGCCAGTCGATGGAACCGCCCTTGCTCACCAGGGCGGCCGAGTGCATGTCGCCGATGACCCCGTAGTCGCTAATCGGTTTGTAGGTCATCTCGCTCTGCCGAGCCACTCAGAAAACAAATAAGGCCCCGCCAGCCATAAGTGGAGCCAGTTTCGCCCATCCCCCGTGCAACCGATAGACAGGCAGCTCCTCACCACCCTAATCATAAGAACGCATTGGGTCAAGCGGAAGTTAAAAGCAGGGGAATTATTGGTAGCTGTTGGGGGAACATCGTCGCTATACTGGGGGCTGCGTGACGACCCTACAGCCGGTTTCAAGAATCGTTTTCCACTCCCGCCTGTCCGCCATGCGGACTCCGCCTCTGCGGATGGCGGAGAAGGCGGGGACATCGATGCCGCAGCCTTATGGCCTTAAACAAAATAGATTTCCCCGCGGATTGAAATCCGCGGCTTGGACGGAAGCTGCGGGTTTCAACCCGCAGAGATCAACCAAATTGTTGATGACCTTCAGGCTGCGGTGCCGTAGGAGTCTTGAGATAGCTTCTAATCACACCCTGTGCACTGATGACAGGCCCCTTCCAAGGCATCATCATCAAGGAGCCATAGCGACATGGACTACGAACTGACCGACGCCCACAAGCTCATCCGCGACACCGCCCGCCGCATCGCCCGCGAGCGCGTCGCCCCCCGCGCCGCCGAAATCGACGAGCAGGGCCACTACCCCAACGACGTCTTCGCCGTCTTCCGCCAGGCCGGTCTCCTCGGCCTCACCATCCCCCCTGACTACGGCGGCTCAGGCGCCGGCTTTCTCGCCCTGGCCCTGGCCGTCGAGGAGACCGCCAAGTACTGCTGCGCCTCCGGCCTCATCCTGCTGCTTTCTGCCCTCTCCACCCAGCCCATCGCCCTCGGCGGCAGCGAGGAGCAAAAGCGAGCCTGGCTCCCCCGCTCGGCGGCCGGCGACGTCAAGGGGGCCTTCTGCCTCACCGAGCCCAACGCCGGCTCCGACGCCGCCGCCATCGAAAGCCGCGCCGCCCGCGACGGCGACGAATACGTCATCGACGGCGAGAAGGTCTACATCTCCGGCGGCAGCGTCGCCGACTTCGTCATCGTCTTCGCCAAGACCGATGTCAAGGCCGGCGCTCGCGGCATCTCCGCCTTCATCGTCCCCACCGACAGCCCCGGCTTCTCCGTCGCCCGCCTCGACCGCAAGATGGGCGTCATCGGCATCCCCACCGCCAACCTGCTCTTCCA
>JAUYDU010000406.1 GCA_030691665.1 Chloroflexota bacterium | reverse complement strand
CTGGGTCGTGAAGATACGCCCCCGCATCTCGGCGGGCGCCCGCTCGTGCAGTACGGTCTGGGCGGGCGCATTGAGGAGGGCGTAGCTCAATCCCAGGGGGAAGGCGAAGAACATGGTGAGGGTGACCAACAGGCCCAGCCCGCCCACGCCCTCGGGGTCGAGGGCGCCCGTGCGCTCCAGGAGGGCAGCCAGAGGCTCGACCAGGGCCAGGGCCACCAGGCAGAGGGCGATGCCCGCCAGGCCCACGGTAACCACCCGAGCCTTGCCTATCTGCTGGCTGAACCAGGGCAGGAAGCGCAGGCCCAACAGGGCCCCCACGCCGGTGGGAGCGAAGACGAAGGCGGCGTTGTCGGGGGTCACCGCCAGGGTATCCTTCATGAAGCGCGGGATGAGGATGGCGAACAGAAGGACCAGGGAGCTGCTGAGGGTGAGCTGCACCATAGCCATCACTGAGGCCAGGTCGCCGCGCAGGGCTCGCCAGCTCTCGCGGAAGTCTTCAGGGATGCCGCCGAACAGAGGCCCCTCCCACCGCGCCTCCCTGGGGGCGCGATCGCCCGGATGGAGGAACAAGGCCAGGCCGCCAGCCACCGCGAAGAAGGCAGCGGCAAGTATGAGCATCCCCTCCGGGCCAGCGGACTTGAGCACCGTGGGAGCCAGGAAGACAATGCCGGCGAACTGGGCGCTGGTAAGGGTGAAGTTGTAGAGGGTATTGGCGTTGATCAGCTTCTCCTTGGGCACCAGGGCCGGAATGAGAGCGACCACCGCCGGGTTGAAGAACTGGCTGGCGGCGGCGAACACGAAGGTCCCCCCGTAGATGACCCACTCGTTCTGGTGGAAGAAGAGGAGGAAGAGGCAGGTCGAGGCGCGAGCGACGTTGGCAGCCAGGAGAACGCTCTCTTTGCGCCAGCGATCCAGCAGCACCCCCACCGGGATGCCGAACAGCATGGACGGCAGAATGAAGGCGAGAACCACCAGGGTGGTATGGATGGTGGAGTTGGTGATGTTCAGGACGACGATGAGCAGGGTGAACAGGAGGGCGTACTGGGCGGTCTGGCCCAACGCCTGGTTCAGCCACAGGGCGGCGAACCGCCGATCGGCCAGCAGCATGCGCGTCGTCGCTGACGGCAGGAACTCGGGGTCGTCCGCCGGGCTGCTCGTCATGCCGTCCTCGCCAGGGCCTCCGCCTGGGGAGCCCCCCACAGGCGGGCATAGATAGCCACCACCACCACCGCCGCCGTCACCAGGCTGATGACGATCCTGGCGCTCAGCAGCTCTGCCAGCCCACCGACGATGAACAGCGGGATGATCGACGCCAGACTCCCCAACACCATCTGAACGGCGAAGATGCGACCCCGCATATCGGCGGGCGCCCGCTCATGGAGCACCGCCCGCCCGGCAACGCTCACCAGCGAGTAGGCGAACCCCACCGGTATCGATAGAACCATGGCTACGGTGGCCGCCAGAGAGAGTCCGCTCCACTCCCACACATCCACCAAGGCACCGGCCCGGTCGTTCATGAGGCCAGCCAGGTCCTCCACGAAGGCCAGGGCGGCCAGCGACATCAGGAACAGGATGAAGCCGAGCGTCACCACGCGGGCGTTGGCTAGCCAGCGGCCCAGCCAGGGGGCCAGCCGCAGCCCCGCCAGGAGCCCCAGGGCGGCCGGAGCGAAGACGAAGGCAGCGTTGTCCACCCGCGTGTCGAGCACCTCGTCCAGATAGGAGGGAAGAAGCGCCGCCAGCACCAGGATAGCCGTGTTGGCCAAGGTCAGAAGGATCACGGCGTTGTAGGCTGTCCTGTCAGAGACGAGCGTCCGCCAGGCTTCCCGGAATTCTTCCATCAGCCCGTTGCCGACCATCACTGGCCGTTGTCTGGGCTCTACCCTTGTCCCCAGATCCGATAGGGAGGTGACGACGACCGCCGCGCCCGCAAACAGGAGGGCCGCCACGATGAATAGCGGCCCCTCGCCCACCGTCTTCATGAACAGGGGCGCCAGCACCAGCATGCCCATGCCCTGGGCCAGTATGGAGGTCAGGTTGAGGAGGGCGTTGGCCGCGGCCAGCCGCTCGTAGGGAACGATGGCGGGAACGGCCGCCGACTCGGCCGGCGAGTTGAACTGGGCTACTGTGGCGAAACCGAGGGTTATGGCATACAGCCGCCACAGGCTATCGCCCCACACGAAGAAGGCCACACAGGCCGCCGCGCGCAGGCCCTGGCTGAGGAACATCACCAACTGCTTGGGCCAGCGGTCGGCCACCACCCCCGTGTACAGGCCTGTCAGGACAGCGGGCAGGAGGAAAGAGAAGATGAGGAGGCCGCTGGCGATGCTGGAACCGGTGCGCTGCACCACCACGATCAACAGGCCGAAGTAGAGGGCATGCTGAGCCGAGGACGAAAGGAAGCGAGCCAGACAGAGGGAGACGAAGCGGCGGTCCTCCAGGAGAGAGCCCGCCCGCATTGCCTCCAGGCGCGGCCGCAGGAGCTGTCCTTCCTCCATCAGCGTCCTTCGGGCACAGATGGCGTCGGATCCGCCGCCGCCTCATCCCCCCGCGCTACGAAGGCCTTCAGCCGCTTCTGGAAGACGCTACGCTCCAGGAGGACCCGTCGCTTGCACTGGAGGCAACGTATGCCGATATCGGCCCCCAGGCGCACCACCTGCCACTGGAAGCTACCGCAGGGGTGCACCTTGCGCAAACGAACCACATCGCCCAGACGGATGTCCAGCACCAAGGCCCATCACCTCATGCCTCCGCCAGAGGCGGATCAGCCTCCGGCTGATAGCCCCGCCCTGAGCGGGCCGCCAGGATGGCCTCCCGCTGGCGGTTGATCTCATCGCGCAGGGCCTGGGCCGCCCGGCGAGCGGCTTGGGCGTAGTCCCTGCCCGACGATGCGTAGAGTATCTGCCGTGACGAACTTATGATAAACCCGCCGCCCTGTTCATCCAAGGCGTTGCCAACGGCCGCCGCCACGTCCGCCCCCTGGGCCCCCACCCCCGGCAGGAGGAACGTCAGGCGAGGACATAGCTGGCGGACGCGGCCCAGCTCCTGCGGATAGGTGGCCCCGACCACCAGGCCCACATTGCCCCGAGCGTTCCACTTCTCCTGCGCCAGCTCGGCAACCACCTCGTACAGGGGCCGAGAGCCGCCGTCGGCCACCACCAGGCGGTCCTGCAAGTCGGCGCCGCCGGGGTTAGACGTGCGGCAGAGCACGAATACCCCCTTGTCGGCTCGCTCTAAGAAAGGCCCCAAGGCATCGCCGCCCAGGTAGGGGTTCACGGTGGCGGCGTCGAAGCCGTAGACGTCGAACAGGGCGCGGGCGTAGGCCGCCGCCGTGTTGCCGATGTCGCCCCGCTTGGCATCGGCGATGGTGGGGACACCCTCGGGGACAGCCTCGACCGTCCTTTGCAGGACTTCCAGGCCCGCCGGGCCCAGCGCCTCGTAGAAGGCCAGGTTCGGCTTGTAGGCGCAGGCCAGGTCGGCGGTGGCCTCGATGATCGCCCGGTTGAAGGCGAGAACGTCCTTCTCGGGGAGAAGAGAGGGGTCGGGGTCGAGGCCGACGCAGAGAAAGCTGTGGTTGCGCTGAACAGCCTCTCGCAGCTTGACGAAGAACATTTGCTGGCGCGCCCCCTTTCCGCCGCATATTATAGGCGACGGCTGGGAGCGTCAAGGCAGAGGAGTCTCTACGGTGAGGCTGGATGTAATCCTTCGACTAGCTCAGGACAGGTTCCTGGTTCCGTCCCTCAGGGGCGACCTCTCGCGGCAGGTGTGCGTCGTGGTGGACGTGCTGCGGGCGTCCTCCACCATCGTCACCATGCTCGAGCAGGGAGTCGAAGGGGTGCTCGTCGCCGCCACGATTGCGGAGGCGCGGCGTCTGGCCCGCGAGCTGCCGGGCTACCTGCTGTGCGGCGAGGAAGGTGGCCTGCCGCCCGCTGGCTTCGACTACGGCAACTCGCCCCGCGAGTTCAGCACCCTCGACCTGAGGGGCCGGCGAGCCATCCTCTGCACCACCAACGGCACCAGGGCGCTGATGGCGGCCGCCGCTGCCCCGCTGGTGCTGGTGGGATGCCTCCTGAACGCGAGCGCCGTGGCCCAGGCTGCCGCAACGACAGCGGCGACCGGCGGGCTGGACATCACCATCGTCTGCGCGGGCGACGAAGGCGGCACCGCCTTCGCCGCGGAGGATGCCCTCGGCGCGGGCGCCATCCTGGATGCGCTGGTCTCCCCTCCGCCGGAGGCGGATCAGCCTCCGGCTGATGGCCGCCGCGAGGCAGCGAGGCTGGAACTGACGGACGAGGCTCGGGCGGCTCTGGAGTCGTTTCGCGCCCAACGCGGCCGGGAGGAAGCCGCGCTGGGGGAGACGCCCCACGGCCGCGAGCTCGTTGCCCTCGGCCTAGCAGACGACGTTTCGTTTTGCGCCGGGCGGGACGTCAGTGCCATCGTGCCAAGGCTGGAGCGCGTCCAGGGCCGCCTGCGCTTGGTAGCGCTAGCGTAAGATCTGAAGTACGCCGCTCATCCTGAGCCTGTCGAAGGATGAGCCCCCGGACAGCCCCGCCGCTCATGGTTCGACGGGCCTGCCGGCAGGCAGGCAGGCTCACCATGAGCGGTAGTGCGGTGCTCGGCCCCAGCGGCTTCGCCGCCTGCGCTGCTTGACCTCCACCGAAGCCCTAGCTATGTTGGCCCCATGAAGGCGGAGATCATCTCCGTTGGCACCGAGATCCTCCTGGGCGAGATCCTGGACACCAACGCCCAGCACATCGCATCTCGCCTGCCCGCCCTGGGCATCGACCTCTACTGGACATCCCAGGTTGGAGACAACCTGGGCCGCCTCACCGAGGCCATCCAGCAGGCCTGGGGCCGCTCCGACCTCATCCTCCTGACCGGCGGCCTTGGCCCCACCGAGGACGACGTCACCCGCGAGGCCATCGCCGCCGCCCTCGATGAGCCCCTGAGCATCAACCCAGCGCTGGAGGCCGAGATCCGCGCCTTCTTCGCCGACCGCGGCCTGGTCATGCCCGAACGCAACGTCAAGCAGGCCGCCGTCATCCCTTCGGCGCGTCCCATCGGCAACCCGCGCGGCACCGCCCCCGGCTGGTGGGTGGAGCGAGACGGCCGCATCCTGGCGGCCATGCCCGGGCCGCCGGTGGAGATGGAGCGGATGTGGCAGGAGGAGGTGTCGCCCC
>JAUYDU010000095.1 GCA_030691665.1 Chloroflexota bacterium | reverse complement strand
GCCGGTGGCCGGGGCGAGAGCTCCGGGCAGCGCCCGGTCCAGGTCCGAGGTAGCCTCTTTTCGCCCCTCGGGCGAGAAGATCGGCACGTCCTCCTCCACCAGGAAGGAGGTGTAGGGGGTCATCACGCCGTAGCGCAGGCTCAGCTCCACGATCTCGTCGATTAGCTCCCGCTCCGAGCCGTGCAGGCGCACCTGGTTGAGCAGATAGCCGATCTTGCGGGTGGCCCACAGGCGGGGCAGAAAGTCCATCTCCGTTGACCGGCTGGGGAAGACCTGACCGGGATAGGAGAAGGACTGCGTCCGCCCGTTCACCGTCCCCGAGAGGCGCAGCGTCTCGCTTCCCTCGTCCCGGTAGCGCCCCACCATCACGAGCTGCGAGCCGACGAACAGGTCGGGCAGAGGCTGGGGGTAGATGTCCGAGACGTCGATGGCGCCGAAGTCCAGGCTGATGTCGGCCAGGACAGGGGTGCTCACCTTCTCGTAGAAGGCCGACACCGCTTCGGCGATGTCCTGGCCCGGCCTCACATAGTCACTGACGCCTCGATTGTCCTGGGCGATGCTGTCCAGCAAGATGGTGTTCACGTCATCGCCCAGGCCGAAGGCGAACAGCCTCACCGTGGGAGCGGCCGCCTCCTGCACGTTGGCCACGATCTGACCCGCCTCCGTGACGCCGACAGTTGGCAGGCCGTCGGTCAGGAAGATGAGCAGCTCGGGCCTCTCGCCGGGCAACGCGGCCAGGGCGGTGAGCAGGGCCTCGTTGATGTTGGTGCCCCCGGAGGCGGCCAACCGCCGCACGAAGCTCCGAGCATCGTCCGCCCGGCCGGCGCCCTGGAGGGTCTCCGCGTACAGGTCGACATTGGTGCTGAAGGCCAGGATGTTGAAGCGATCGTCCGGGTTGAGGTGGTCGAGGATGAAGTTTGCCGCCTCCTGGGCCTGCTCCAGCTTCTCGCCGGCCATGCTGCCCGAGACGTCGACCACCAGCATCACGTCCTTGGCCACCACCTCGCGCTGAGCAAAGTCCGCCTTGGGCGCCGCCAGCAGGAGGAAGAAGCCGTCGTCGTCGCCCTGGCGGTAGGTCACCAGGTTCAGGCCGAAGTCATCGGGAGAGAGGGAGTAGAACAGCTCGAAGTCGGTGCTGGGGGTGACATCGTTGGCCTCGTAGCTGACGCTGACGTGGCGCTCGTCCTGGCGGCTGATGGCGACGTCGTGGCTGGGCGAGTACACAGCCTTGATAGGCGACTTGGAGCTCACCTCCACGCTGATGGCGACCTCCTCCAGGGGCCGGGGCGAGAACTTCTCGGTGTTCAGGGGGTAGACGAGATGAACCAGGCCGCCCTCCTGGGCCAGCACCTGGGTGTAGGCGATCTGGATGCGCCGCTCCCCGTGC
This sequence comes from Chloroflexota bacterium, assembly GCA_030691665.1. Taxonomy (GTDB): domain Bacteria; phylum Chloroflexota; class Dehalococcoidia; order SM23-28-2; family SM23-28-2; genus JAUYDU01. The sequence goes on along the minus strand of JAUYDU010000095.1, from coordinate 1,995 downwards.
GGCGGGATAGGGAACACCTGCGCTTGGAAGGTGTTGCGGCCGACGTACTCCAGCAGCGCCGGGTCTCGCCGATGGCGGACGATCTCCTCGTAGATGGCGCGGGCCTTCTCCTTATCGAGGATGCGCCCCTCCAGGCGCTCGCCCTCCACGTACAGGGCGAAGTCGGATATGGCGGCGTCTTCGGGCAGGGGGAAGATATAGGTCGCCTCCAGCGGCCGGTCGGATTCGTTGAGGAAGGCCTGGTCCACCTTCACCTGGGCCACCTGATCGTCGATCTCGACCTCCACGCGGTGGTACTTGATGGGCAGGAAAGGATACACGACTCTGTCCGGCGGCGTCGGCTCGATGGGCTCAGGGATGACGATACCGTCGGCCCAGGCAGACTGGGCGAACAGCACCAGGAGGAACGACATGGTGCCAAGAACAGCCAGCCGATGCAAGGTTTTCAAAGTCTCCACCCCCCGTTCGTGGTGCTTGGGTTCTCTGGTGGTAGGACGTTGGGGCGGAGGGAAAAGTTCCCGCGCGGGTGACGGCTCCTTCGGCAGGCTCAGGACAGGCCCCTGCTAGACCACCCGCAGCAGCAGACGATAGGCCTGGAAGAAGAGCTCGATGAGGTCGGCCAGAAAGGTGAGAGGATTGGCGGGGACGGTGGGGTCGACGTGGCGAAAGATGTCCAGCTCGGCGTAGTGAACCTTGTCCCGCCCCCGCGCTGCCTCGGCCAGGCGACGCGACTCGACGTAGGGGATGAGCTTGTCGTTTCGGTCGTGGAGGATGAACAGCTCCGTGCGCAGGCTGCCGATGCTCGTGCTGGGGGAGAGGCGACGCAGGGTCGCCCTGTCCTGCGGCGCCAGGCGGGCGAGCAGCTCCTGGGCCCTGTCGGGGTCATCGTTGTCCAGCAGGTCGAAGAGGGGGCGAGACTGGGGAGAGAGCTCGCCCACCTCGCCTCTGGCCGACGCATCGTCCTCCAGGAAGATGCGAGTGAGGATGTCGCGGTCGCGGGGGGTATCTGCGTAGTAGATGAAGCTGCGCTGAAGGACGCGCACCGTCTTGATGTCGGGGTGCCAGGCCTCTCGCTGGCCGTTGTAGGTGATGGTCTCGGTGGTGGCGGCGCTGATTACGTCGCCCAGGTCGTAGTAGCCGCCGAAGGAGCTCAGAAAGTCCACGTCGGCGCTGATGCGGGGATCGGTGGCCGCCACCATCGCCAGGCCCGCCCCCACCGAGAAGCCCACGAAGCCCATCCGCTCTCCGTCCACGAACGGCTGCTCCCTCAGGTACTCGAAGGCACTCACCAGCTCGTCGATCTCCTCGGGCACCATCTCGTCCTGCAACAGATGCTTCAGCTCGGGGATCATCACCACCATGCCGGCGCGAGCCGAGCCCTCGGCCAGGCGGACGACCCGGGGGTCGGTGCGCGCCCGCGGGGCAGCGCCGATGGCCACCACCACCCCGCCTCTGGCGGGGCCGCCGTCCTGGGGCCGATAAAGGTCGGCCACCGCCTGCTGGGAGCCCCAGGAGAAGGTGACCTCCTCCTTGACCGGCTCCGAGGTGGTCAGCTTCAAGGGGCTCAGCGGCAGGTCGACGAACAGGTCGGGCATCATGAACGCCGTCGTCAGGGCGACCCGCGTGTACCTGTTGGCCCACAGGCCGGGCAGGAGACCGCCGTAGAGGGCGAGGAAGACGCTTATTATCAGTAGGGCCCGTCGATATCGGCGCATTGGCTTTCACCACAAGGGGCACTTTGCTACCATTGTAGGGCCTGCTATGAGCGAGAGAAACGCCGCCAAGCTCCAGGGCCTCTACGTCATCATCGACCCCGATGTGGCGGAAGGGCAGGCCGAAGAGGAGATAGCCCGCCAGGCCATCGAGGGCGGCGCCAGCCTCATCCAACTCCGGGACAAGCAGCGGCCGAAGGGCGCGCAACTGGAGGTGGCCCTCCGCCTGAAGGATGTCTGCGGCCGGGCCGGCATCCCCCTGATCATCAACGATCACCTGGAC
>JAUYDU010000274.1 GCA_030691665.1 Chloroflexota bacterium | reverse complement strand
CGAAGGGGCCTGCTGTAGGGTCACGCCAGGGTTTCCTGCAAGCGTTTGGCCTGGTCGTCGCTGGCCAGGGCGGCGATGATGTCATCGATCTGGCCGTCGAGGATGGCGGGCAGGTTGTGGAGCGTGAGGCCGACCCGATGGTCGGTCACCCGGTCCTGGGGGAAGTTGTAGGTGCGGACCTTCTCCGCGCGCTCGCCACTGCCCACCTGAGCGCGGCGGGCGTCGGTGATCTCCTGGTGCTGGCGCTTCTGCTCTACGTCCAGGAGGCGAGCGCGCAGGACGGTGAGGGCCTTGAGCTTGTTCTTGAGCTGCGACCGCTCGTCCTGGCAGATGGCAGTGATGCCGGTGGGGATGTGGATGACGCGCACCGCCGTGGCCACCTTGTTGACGTTCTGGCCGCCGTGGCCGCTGGCGTGGTAGATGTCGATGCGCAGGTCGCTGTCGTCGATCTTCAGGTCCACGTCGTCGGGCTCGGGCAGGACGGCGACGGTGGCGGTGGAGGTGTGGATGCGGCCGCCGGCCTCGGTGACGGGGATGCGCTGCACCCGATGGACGCCGCGCTCGTACTTAAGGCGGGAGTAGGCGCCGCGGCCGTGCACCTCGCAGATGATCTCTTTGAAGCCCCCCAGATCGGAGGGATGGGCGGAGATGACCTCCAGGGGCCAGCGCTGGCGCTCGGCGTAGCGGCTGTACATGCGGAAGAGGTCGGCGGCAAACAGGCCGGCCTCGTCGCCCCCGGCGGCGGCGCGGATCTCCATGATAACGTCGCGTTCGTCGTAGGGGTCCTTGGTCAGAAGGGCGAGACGGATCTCCTCGCCCAGGCGGTCTCGCTCCTGGGCGAGGTGGGTCGCCTCGTCGCGGGCCATGGCCGCCAGCTCCGGGTCGCTGCCGTCCGTAGCCAGTGATTGAGCCTCGGTGAGAGCCGATTCCACCCGCTTGTATTGACGATACAGGGAGACGACGGCCTCCAGGGCGGCGTGCTCCCTGGCCAGGGCCTGGAGGCGCTGGAAATCGGCGGCTACCTCCGGCTGGGCCATCTGCCGGGCCAGCTCCTCGTATCGCCTCTCAACGTCCTCTAGTTTGTCCCACATAGCGATTCTCAACATAGACAAAGCCCCGCCACAGGGACTTTCTGCTATCTGGATTATAGCACAAACGCTCGCTGGCGAGAAAGGGCGCTAGGCGGGTGGGCGGCTGGCCTGGCGAATGCGTCTGGCGATACCCTTAGGGGCGGACTTGCTGGCTACTCGCTCCTGCTGTCCATCGGCCATGCGGCGCAGGAGCACGCTGTTCGTGGTCAGTTCCTCCTCGCCCAAGATGGCCGCGAACTCTGCGCCGGCGGCGTCAGCCTGGCGCATCTGGGCCTTGAGGCTGCGCTGACCTACGGCCATCACGGTAGCGATGCCCGACTGCCTCAGCTCGCTGGCCAGCCTGGCGGCCGCCGAGCGGGCAGCGGCCGTCTGGTAGACGACGAACACGGCCGGTTTGGCGGGAGCAGGCGGCATCACCTTCGCCCGCTTCAGGTTGGCGATTATCCGCTCGATACCGGTGGCATAGCCGATGCCCGGCGTGGGCCTGCCGCCCAGTTCCTCGATGAGGCCGTCGTAGCGGCCGCCGGCGCCGATGGTGTTCTGGGCGCCCTGCTCGGGCGGCTGGACCTCGAAGACGGTGCGGGTGTAGTAGTCCAGCCCGCGCACCAGACGGGGGTTGAGGGTGTAGGGGATGGCCAGGGCGTCCAGGTAGGAGCGAAGCTCCTGAAAGTGGAGGGCGCACTGCTGGCACAGGTAGTCGGTGAAGGGCGGCGCAGCGGCGATCACCGGCTGGCAGCTCTCGACCTTGCAATCGAGCAGGCGCAGGAGGTTCTTCTGGAAGCGCGAACGGCAATCGGTACAGATGAGCCTCAGCTTGTCCTGATAGTGGGCCTTTAGGGCCTCGAGGTATTGGGGGCGGCAACGGGGGCAGCCGATGCTGTTGAGTTGCAACGTCAGGTCGGTGAGCCCCAGCTCCTGATAGAGGCGCCAGGCCAGCTCGATGGCCTCGGCGTCCAGGGCCGGGTCACCCTCGCCGATGGCTTCGTAGCCGAACTGAGTGAACTGGCGCTGCCGTCCTGCCTGAGGGCGGTCGTAGCGGAGGCTGGGGCCCCAGTAGTAGAGGCGCACGGGCTGGGGCAGGTTGTGCATCCCGTGCTGGAGGTAGGCGCGACAGACGCTGGCTGTGCCCTCAGGCCGCAGGGCCATCGTCTGGCCGCTGCGGTCCTCGAAGACGTACATCTCCTTCTGGACGATGTCGGTGGCGTGGCCGACGCCGCGCACAAACAGGCTGGCCTCCTCGAAGATGGGCGTCTCGATGCGCGAGTAGCCGAAGAGCTGGCAGAGGCGGTTGGCCGTTTGGCAGACGTAGTCCCAGTAGGGCTGCTCTGCGGGCAGAACGTCCGCGGTTCCCCGCGGGGCTTTGTACAGGGGTGCCATCGCAGACCTGAGCATACAGAACGGGCCTAGCCTCTGTAAAGGCGAAGGGGTGACTGGCTCAGGTGTGGCGGGCGGGGGTCGGCCTGCGGGTTG
>JAUYDU010000261.1 GCA_030691665.1 Chloroflexota bacterium | reverse complement strand
GCTGGTGCCCGGCGAGGGCTGGGTCGCCAGGTGGGACTCCTTCTACGACAGGATGGGCCACTGGCTGGAGGTGGCCCAATCGGGAGGGATAAGCAGCGATACCCTGCCCTTCATCCTGCTGGTCGTGGCCTTGACCTGGCTGTCCGCCTACCTGTTCGCCTGGAGTGTCTTTTGCTGGCACAGCCCCTGGTTGGGCCTGCTGCCCGGGGGAGCCGCCCTGTTCGCCAACTTCACGTTCTCCAACCAGTCCCCTCTCCTGGCCGTGCTCTATGTCGGCGGCGCCCTGATGCTTATCATGCGCCTGAGCCTCACCCGAAGGCTCCAGGCCTGGCGGCGGGAGGGCGTCCCCTATCCAGAATTCCTTAGCCTATCCTTCGCGCACCTGACCGGCTGGGCCGTCTGCTTGTTGTTGCTGCTGGCGTGGCTCATGCCGGCCGGTACCGATGCCGGGCCTCTGGCCAGCGTCTGGGGCGCGCTGGCTCGGCCCTTCGAGAGCGTGTCGGAGGACGTCGTGCGCCTGGTGGGGCCGATCAAGACCAGCAGGCCGCTACCCATCCACGGCTTTGGCTCCATCCTCCCCTTCCAGGGGAGCATCAAGCTGCGCGATCGGCCGGTCGTCAGCGTGAGGCTGGAGGAGGCCAGCGGCGTGGCCAGCTATCCCTTCCTGCGGGGCGCCGTCTACGACGAGTACACCTCCGGCGGCTGGAAGGCCGGCGACCGAGAGGAGGTGCCCCGGCCACCCCTGAACGTGGACGAGGCTGACCAGCAGCTCCTGCTAGGCCCGTACAGCCGGCTGGTGGTTGCGCGCATCCAGGTGGCCGACTCCAAGGTGGCGCGCTCGCTGCTGTTCAGCATCGGCGAGCCCGTGGGCGCCGACGTTGACGCCAGAGCCCACCTCACCAGCGACGCCGTCGGAGCCGACATTGCCTTCCTGGAGCCTGCTCGGAGACTGGAGCCGGGAGCCACCTATGCCGTTGTGGGGGCGGTGGCTGACGCATCAGCCGACGAGCTGCGGGCGGCCAGAGGGGTCTATCCTTCCTGGATCGAAGAGCGCTACCTTCAGCTCCCGGACGATCTCCCCCAGCGAGTGCTGAGCCTGGCAGGCGAGGTGACCGCTGCCAGCGACAACCCCTACGATAAGGCCAAGGCCATCGAGGCGTACCTGCGGCAGATCCCCGTGGACTACCAGCTACCCGGCATCCCGCCTGGTCACGACACTATTGACTACTTCTTGTTCGACGCCCAGCAAGGCTACTTCGATTACCACGCCTCGGCCATGGTGGTGCTGCTGCGGGCGGTGGGCGTCCCCTCCCGTCTGGCCGTGGGCTATCTGCTCGACCCCAGCGCCTTCGACGCGGACAGCCGCCAGTACGATCTCCGGGAGCTTCATGCCTACGCCTGGCCCGAGGTGCATTTCCCCGCCATCGGCTGGGTGCCGTTCAACCCCACGCCGGATCGACCGGCCCTTATGCGGGCGGGCGATCCGGGCGAGGGCAGTAGCTGGTACAGCATCGACCCCTCTATCCTGGGGTCTCTGGGTGAGCTGGGCAGCCTGCCGGGAGTGCCGTCCGGGAGCGGGCCCGAGGGGCCGCCGCTGCCCGCCGCCCGCGGAGGAGGGAGCTATCCCATCGTCCTCTGGGTTCTGGCGGGGCTGGCCGCTGCGGCCGTGGCTCTCGGCATCGGGTCACGGCTGGCCTGGGAGCGCAATCTGGCCGGGTTGCCCTATCCCCAGCGGATATGGGAGCAGACGGTGCGATTGGCGACGTGGGCCAGGTTGGCGCCGCAGGAGCACCAGACGCCGCGAGAGTATGCTCGCCAGCTAGAGAGACGGCTCGCCGGGGTGGAAGGTGTGAACACTCTGGCCGAAGCCTACGGTCGCTCGCGGTTCGGCCGCAAACCATTCGCCGAGGCGGAAGCAAGCCAGCTACATGGCGTCTGGAAGAGGGTGCGCAACAGGTTGCTGGTGCGTCTCATCTCCTGGCGCTAACATGATGACCACGTAGCTGCAGGGCTTCAGCCCTGCCTCGCCGAGAATACGCCTGTGCCTGGCGGGACAGATGTGAAGCTGGATGGAGGAGCGAAGGCCATGAAGTTCTACCTGTGCGACACGGACCTCGGTTGGATCGGCCTGGTCTTCTCGCCGCGGGGGCTGCGGGCAACGACGCTGCCCCTTCAGGACGGAGGCGACGCCTTGAGGGAAGTCCTCGCCCTGGGCGGCCAGGAGGAGGCGCGAGAGGAGGAGCTGGGCTACGCCTGTCTGGGCGACCTGCCCCACCTCCTGCGGCGCTACGCGGGGGGAGAGCCTGTCGCCTTTCCCGACTCTCTGGACCTCGCGGGCGTCACCCCCTTCCAGCGAGACGTGTGGCTGGCCACCCGGGACATCCCCTACGGCGAGACGCGCAGCTACGGCTGGCTGGCGGCGCAGGTGGGTCGGCCCGGGGCAGCGCGGGCGGTGGGTCAGGCCATGGCCACTAACCCCTGGCCGATCATCGTGCCCTGCCACCGGGTGGTGGGCGCTGACGGTGGCCTGGGCGGCTACGGCGGCGGGTTGGGGATGAAGGAGCACCTGCTAAGGCTGGAGGGGGCGCTATGAGGGCTGGGCCGATCTGGCTGTGGCTCGGCTAGTCCCCCAGATCGCACTGGGCCACAAAGACGTCGCTCTTGTCGCTGTACCAGTGGTGTTCCCAGCAGCGTGTGTTGCCGCGCTTTGGGTTCCATCGGCCGTCCTCCTTGGTCCAGTCCCAGGGGCGGCGCAACAAATTAAGCTGAGAGGCCAACTCATATCCCTGCTGGCGCGCGGATACCTCGCTCGTGAAGGCCTGTACTTCGCTGGGCACGCCCTGGCAAATACCAACAACTACAAACAGTTCCATTGTCTACCGCCTTTCGTGGAGCGTGCGGCCATGTCACCGGGCGACGAACCGGCCAAAGACGTGGCGGAAGCGCGTTAGCGTCGAGTGGAGATCGTCTACCTCCTCCGGGCTTAGTACGGTTGTCACTGGCCCAATCTCGTGGAAGGCCCCTGAAAAGTAGGGGACCAACAGTTTCTCGACGCGCGTTCGGTCCTTCTCCCCCGTAACCACGAGGAAGAGGCGAGCCCCCCAGTTGTCATAAGCATGCTTGAGGCGTACAAGAGCCTCGAGAACGTTTCCCTTGTCCTGAACCTCGAAGACATGCGTGACCCGCGGCAACCACTCAGCGTCCTTCCAGATTACGTCGTAGCTGTAGGGGCCCTCCTTGAGTTCCCGCCTTGCGTACTTCCCGAGAACCCTCCCGATCTCCTCCAGCTTCCGACCGAGCTGTGAATGGATGCTTTCTTTCTTCCGCTGGGCTTCGGTGGCCTCTCCAACCGCGCTCTTGATTCGCTCCCGACCCTTGTCTGTCATTCGCCAAACGCCGTACCTTGATTTGTCCAGTTCGCCCTTGTGAACCAGCCTAAGCCTGGCCCAGTGAACCTTGTTCTCCCATGTATTGATCCCAGTTCGGTTGCTGGCATGGAGGTCCTCATCGGTCAGCTGGGGGAAATAAGTCGCGATCTCTTGGAAGAATGCCGCGTTGGGACGAATCTCTCCCCCGGCAGATTCAACCTCAAGAAGAATGGGCAGTTCGATCTCACTCTGCTTCGGGTAGGACATGGCAATCGCCTGGAGCCGTATCTAAACTGCTTGTTCTGCTCTAGAGAGGATACTTCTTGCCGGACAAGATGGCAAGGGGAAGGGAAGGACACGGAACCGTGTAAATGTCAAGCCCCTTGGGCACCAGTTTTAGACAAATTCCGCCACACTCCCGTCGCCCAACACGCCGCCCAGGCGCTCGCTCAGCTCGCCGCAGGCCCTGGTTCGGGGCAGCTCCAGCTCCACCTCGTCGCCGTCCCGCTGGCGGATGGTGAGGCGCACCTCGTCGTCCCCCTCGAACTCCTGGAGGGCGCTCATCACCGCTCGCAGCCGCTCCTGGTCGCTCTCCGTATCCTCCGTCTCGGTAAGGGTGATATGGAGGCTGTGTGGGTCAGGAGACGAGGAACGCGGAACATGGTTCTCGGTTCTTGGCTCTGGGTTCTCCCGCCTGGGGGCGGGGTTCCTGCCGCCTACGGCGGCCGCCTTGAGCGGCTTCCCTGTTCCTTGTTCCTTCTCGCTCTCGTAGGCCGCCGCCCTCTGCACGCTCACCTGAAGGCGGTCGTTGCGGGAGCGAACCTGCACGGTGACGAGGAGAATGTTCCCCTCCGCCCACAGGTCGCGGGTTCTATCGAAGACGTCGGGCCAGACGGTCACCTCCACGCTCCCCGATAGGTCCTCGATCTCGGCTGCCAGGAAGGGGCGGCCGTCGCGGGTGA
>JAUYDU010000246.1 GCA_030691665.1 Chloroflexota bacterium | reverse complement strand
ATTCTAGAGTTCCGCGGGCACTAGTCGGGGCGTTGTATACTAGGGACGTGGGTATTGAAGACAAGAGGCCCTAGAGGTCCTGAGTCAGGCCGCTCGCCTGCCCGCCGGTAGGCGGGGCCTGAAAGGAGGTTTCGGCCATGACCCAGGTTGCCGACGAGTTGCGGGACATCATCAAAGGGACCATCGATGGCCTCATCGGCTTCGTGGACACGGAGGTGGTGCCTCTCGAGCAACACTACCGCGAGATCCTCAGCAACGAGCGTCGCCTCTTTGGCGACGACGGTCGCCTCGTTCCCGAGATCCGCGAGGCCCGCGACGGTGTCCGACGCAAGTCAGCCAAGGCCGGCTACTGGGCGGCCTTCGGCCCGGAGTCCATCGGTGGCGGCGGGCTTCCTGCCCCGGTAAGCGTCTACCTCCTCGAGGCCGTGTACAGGAAGTATGGGGCCGGCCGTCTCATGATCGGGTTCTCTAACGGCTTCCTCACCTCGCCCCTGCTGGGCGGCTTTGTGGATGGCCCCTCCCACATGTTTGCCAACGCCAACGAGACCATCAAGGCCGATATTGTGCCCTCCCTGTTGGCCGGTGAGAAGACTACCTGTTTCGGCGCCACCGAGCCCGATGCCGGCTCTGACCTGTGGAACCTGAAGACCAAGGCCCGCAAGGTGGGCGACGAGTGGGTGATCAACGGCACCAAGCAGTGGATCACTAACTCCCCCTATGCCGACTACGCGGTCGTCTTCGCGGTGACCGACGAAGAGAAGTACGCTAAGCGCAACATGTTCGACAGCGGCATCACCACCTTCATCGTCGACACCAAGCTGCCCGGGGTGGACACCAACACCATCTTCCCTATCATGGGCCACGTCTCCAGCGACTGCGGAAACGTCATCATGGAAGACGTGAAGGTAAAGGACGACTACATCTTGGGGAACATCGGCCAGGGCTTGATGACCGCCATGGCCGGTATCTCTGAGGGGCGCCTGGCCATCGCCGGCGCCATGCTCGGCCTGGCGGAGTGGGCCCTGGACAAGTCCCTGGCCTACGCCAAGGAGAGAAAGACCTTCGGTCGCGCCCTGGCTGACCATCAGGCGATCCAGTGGATGCTGGCCGATAGCGCCATCGAGATCTTCAACATGAAGTACGCGACCTTGCGCACTGCAGAACTAGTGCACCAGTATCCAACGACGGGTAGGCTGCCCATCAAGGAGATATCTATCGCCAAGGCCTACGCCGTGGAGGCGTGTCAGGCCATATGCGACAGGGCGATTCAGATCCACGGCGCCATGGGCCTGTCCAGCGAGATGGGGCTGGAAGAGGCCTTCCGCATCGCCCGCACCCTGCGCATCCCTGACGGCACTGGCGAGATGCAGCGGCGGACCATCGCCGGGCAACTCCTGCGGGGAGACACCGTCTTCTAGATTGACCCCATCCGTCCTGGCCGGAGCCATCGCTATCGCCTTCGTGGCCGCAGGCTGCCAGTCCCTCACCGGATTCGGCTTCGCCCTGGTGATGGTGCCGTTGCTGTCGCTCGTGTGGGATGTCAAGTTGGCCGTGGTGACCAGCACTGTCCTCAGCACGGCCGCCGTCCTGCCTCTGCTCCTCGAGGTGCGAAGCCACGTCCAGCCCCGGAAGGTGGCGCCCCTCCTCCTCGGCAGTTTCTTGGGTGTTCCGGCCGGCATCCTCCTCCTCGACCGCATCGATGCCGGCCCGCTGAAGCTCTTGGTGGCGGCAGTGCTCATCGTCGCCAGCCTAATCCTCTACCTCGCGCCGTCACTAACGCCCAGCGGGTCAGGTGGCGTCCCGTCGGTCATGGTGGGCATGCTCAGCGGAGTGCTGCGCGCCAGCACCAGCATGGGCGGCCCGCCCATCGTCCTCTACGTCCTCACCCGCGAGCCCGACGTGGAGGAGTTTCGCAGCACCATCCTGGCCGTATTCCTGCCCACCAGCCTGCTCACGCTCGTCGGCCTGGCGGTGACAGGATGGATGACACGAGACGTGCTCGCGGCCAGCGCCGTCGCCCTACCCGCCCTGGCCGTGGGCCTCCTGGCCGGCGCCTGGCTGCGCCATCGAGTGCCCCAGGGCCTCTTTCGGACGCTCGTCCTGGCCTTCCTTGTCCTCGCCAGCGTCGGCGTCATACTTTCCGCCTCGGGACAGATCAGCTAAGATATAGCCAGCAATGTCGCAAACCGGCGCCTTCTGGGGGACTGCTTCGCCGGTTTGTTGGTTCCTTGGTTCTGGGTTCTCGGTTCTGGGGGCCCGAGGGAAGGGAGCACCCCATCCTCACCAAGCGCATCATCCCCTGCTTTGACGTAAAGGGCGGCCGCGTGGTCAAGGGCGTCCGCTTCCTCAACCTGCGCGACGCCGGCGACCCCGTCGAGCTCGCTCGCCTCTACGACGCCGAGGGCGCCGACGAGCTCGTCTTCCTCGACATAACCGCCTCGCCCGATCGCCGCAAGACGGTCGTCGACATGGTGGAGCGAGTCGCCGAGCAGGTGTTCATCCCCTTCACCGTTGGCGGCGGCATCCGCACCACCGAGGACATGCGCTTCATGCTCGAGTCGGGGGCTGACAAGGTGGCCATCAACACCGCCGCCGTCGAGAACCCCCAGCTCATCTCCCAGGGCGCTCAGCGCTTCGGCAGCCAGTGTATCGTCGTCGCCATCGACGCCAAACGAGTCGGCGAAGAGCGCTGGGAGGTCTACACCTACGGTGGCAAGGAAGGCGGCCGTCCCACTGGCCTCGATGCCATCGAGTGGGCCCGCCGGGCCGTCGAGCTGGGCGCCGGCGAGCTCCTGGTCACCGGCATGGACGCCGACGGCACCCAGGCCGGCTACGACCTCCCCCTCACCCGCGCCGTCTCTGAGGCCACCTCGGTCCCCCTCATCGCCTCCGGCGGCGCCGGCAACGCCGAGCACATGTACGACGCCATCGTTCAGGGCAAGGCCGACGCCGTCCTGGCAGCCGGCATCTTCCACTTCGGCACCTACCGCATCCGCCAGATCAAGGAGTACCTGGCAGAGCGCGGCATCCCCGTGAGGCTATGAAATGGGACTCCCATGCTGAGGTTCGACGACAACGGCCTCATCCCTGCCATCGTCCAGGATGCCGCCACCGGCGAGGTGCTCACCCTGGCCTACATGAACGCCGAGTCCCTCCGGCGCACGCTGGAGTCGGGCCAGGTCTGGTTCTACAGCCGCAGCCGCCAGGAGCTCTGGCACAAGGGCGCCACCTCCGGCAACTTCCTCAACCTCGTGGCCATCCTCAAGGACTGCGACCAGGACGCCCTGGTGGTGAAGGTGAACCCTCAGGGGCCTGCCTGCCACACCGGCCAGCGCTCCTGCTTCTTCCGGCCGCTGGAGGAGGAAGAGGGCTCGACCTAGGGGTGGCCGCTGCCGGGCTCTGGCTCCGATTGGGCCCTAGGCTTGCCCGCTCCGGGCAAGCCTAGTTGACTTTCACAGTTCCTTTACTCTTTGGCACGATTCTTTGGCACGGCGTTCTCTTGCCAAGCGTCGCGTCTGCGAGGTACGATCGCCGCGTCGTGAGTTGGGTGCGATCAGCGGGCATGGGGCCAGCACGGCGAAGGCTGCCGGTTCGCCGACGGGGAATCTTCGTTGCGCCGGGTACGAAGCGGGAAGGAGACAAGGATGAGCGCCCTCTTCAGCGTCGACGAGGTTCTGGAGATAGCGCAACTGATGGAGAGGAACGGGGCTCGGTTCTATCGCCGGGCGTCACAAGCGTTCGCTGACTCGCGTGCCCGTGACGTATTGCTCGACCTCGCCATTGCGGAAGATGAGCATGAGAAGGCCTTCGCTGCTATGAGGGCGGACCTATCTCGCCAAGAACGGGAGTCCAGCGTTGGCGACCCGTACGCCAGAGCCGCTGCGTACCTGCGAGGCATGGTGGACGGACAGCTTTTCGATGTGAAGGCAGATCCGTCCGAACGACTGACCGGACAGGAAACGGTAGAGGAAATCATCAAGACGGCCGTCGGGCTTGAAAAGGACTCCATCGTCTTCTACTTGGGGGCGAAGCAGATGGTGCCAGAAGGGCCGGGCAGGCGCAGAATCGACGCCATCATCAAGGCAGAGATGGGCCACATTGCCGCCCTGAGCGGCGCCCTGGCCTCCTGGAGGGGATAAGCGCGGTGGGACGCCCCCCAAACCAAGGGGGGTTTAGTGGGCAGACAAATGCATACCGAACACGGAGCCCAGCTTCGACATCCCTACTGAGCCTGTTCTTTCATTCCTGTAACGCCTCGATAATCTCTCTTCGGCAAACTTGCTCTTCAAACGGATTCTCTATGTAGTGAAGGTCTTCCATTTTGGTCACCTCCCCTATCCTTGCTGTGCCACCATCGCATCCCCCGCCACCACCTCCCGCAGGGCGCAGATCGCCACCTCCACCTGCCCGTCGTCAGGCTCCCGCGTGGTCAGCGATTGCAGCCATAGGTTCGGCTTGAACGCCGCCCGCACCAGCCTGTTCCCCTGCCACCTTCCCCCCAGCCGGATCAGCTCGTAGCTCACGGCCGCGATGACCGGCACCAGC
>JAUYDU010000239.1 GCA_030691665.1 Chloroflexota bacterium | reverse complement strand
TAGTCCCAGATAGTGCCTCGCTTTACCGCAGAGAGCACGCCCAGCGGCACGCCCAGAGCTATGGCCAGAATCCAACCCCCTAGCGCAAGCTGCATGGTGGCGCCCAGCCGGGACATGATGAGGGGACGCACCGGCCTCTGCTGCGCCAGCGATTCACCCATGTCGCCCTTGAGCAGCCGGCCGACCCATAGGAAGTACTGGACCACCACCGGCTTGTTGAACCCCATCTTCTCTCCCAGGGCCTCCCACTGTGCCCGTGTGATGCCGTAGCCGCCCTGGGGGACGAAGAGGTTGCGCGGGTCGGGCCCCATGCGGGTGAGCGCGAACATTATCACTGTGGCCCCAAAGAGGGAGATGATGATGAAGATGAGCCGTCGCAAGAGAAAAGTCTGCATCGCCCCTCCTAGCTGTGCTAGCGGCAGGGAGGCCCGGGCGCCCGGGCCTCCCTGCCGCTCAACTCACGCCTGGCTACTGAGCGGGGACGATGAACTGTGGATAGTTCCACGCGGAGCCGGGTCTCTTGTAGGAGTCCCAGGCGGCCACCCACTTGGGGTCCACCACTACGCCGTTGGGGCGCTCGATGATGCCCGCCTCGAACATCTGCTCCCACACGTGGTCAATGGCCTGCTTGTGCAAGGCGATGCGCTTCGCCGTGTCCTGCTCGGCCGATATCTTCAGGTGCAGGTCGGCCAGGATCGGGGACTCGAAGCCGCAGCCCCATCCGGGCCGGCTCAAACTGGTCTCCGTGGGCGGGAAGGGCCAGTCCAGCGGATACCAGTTGCCGAACACGTCGCAGTTCTTCAGGACCGGCTGGAACGCCGTACGCAGCCTCAGCTTGGGGCTGACGATGGCGCCGTAGTCAACCCGCTCCTGGGTGACCCTGACGCCTATCTTTTGCCACATGCTGGTCACCGCGTCGCCTATCTCCAGGGCCACCGGCCCGACCTCGGCCGGATAGACGTTGATGGTGATGTCGAAACCGTTGGGGTAGCCAGCTTTGGCCAAGTACTCCTTGGCCTTGGTGGTATCGTAGGGCACCTTCCATTTGTTGTCCCAGCCTGGCGCGGTGGGCGAGATGTACTCGAAATAGATAGGCCCGCCCATGCCGTGGAGGATGTCCCTCACGATGGCCTCCCTGTCAATGGCCATGGAGAGCGCCCAGCGCACCAGCCTGGCCTGCTCCATGTCGTCTACCCCTGACGGGTTGTCGGTATCGGTATAGGGGACCTTGGCGCCCCAGGGGTTGCCTATCCAAGGGTAGTCCTTGGCGTAGGCCGGGGACTTCCAGGGCTCCAGCGGACTGCCGTCCCGGGCGCTCTTCTCCTCCCAGAGGTTACCGGCGAATATGGCGGAGATGTTCTCCGTGACGTAGCCGCCAGCCCCTGGTAAGAACTTGAAGCCCTCTTGGACCATGCCGTAGACGGCCTTGAAGTCCATGTAGGCGATGTGGGCCTGTCCAGTCCGGAGCATCGCCTGCTGGGTAGCCAGCTCGGGCACTTCCACCAGGGTGAACTGCTTGATTCTGGCGGTAGAAGCCCAGTGGGTAGGCACCGCCTCCACCACGCCACGGACGTTGGGGACCCATTCCTTCTGGACGAAGGGCCCGGTCCCTACGGCGTGTTCCTTCATCCACTCCAGCCCCATGGTGTCGAAGGCCTTCTTGCTGCGCATGGATATCTTGGTGCTGACCACGCGCGCGGGCGCCAGCGGGTTGGCCGTGCCCACGGCGGCTATCTCCACCGTGTACTTGTCAATAACCTTGACCTCGCCGAAGAGGGCAGCCAGGTTGCCTGCGTCGCCACAGGTGGTCTTGGGATTTGTGGTTGAGTTGCACTGGTTGATGTAGAAGGCCACGTCGTCCGCGGTGAACTCGCCAAAATCCTGGCTGGTCCCTACTGGCGAGTTAAACTTGATACCTTTCTTGAGGGTCATCTGGTACTTGGTGAAGTCCTTGGACACCACCCACGAATCGGCTAGCCAGGGGTTGAGGGTGTTGTCGTTCTCGTAGTTGAACAGCGGCTCGGTGATGCCCACCGTGTTGGAACCTTCCCAGTTACTAAAGGGTGCCACGGGCGGCCAACCGAACATAGCAGTTACCACCGGAGTGACCATGATGAGCTTGGCCGTTTGCTTGGGCAGCGGCGGAGGCATGGTCGGAGTAGGCGTCGGCTTGGCCGTGGGGGTAGGAGTGGGCGTGGCGACAGGGACCGGCGTTGGAGTAGCTGTGGGGACTGGGGTTGGCGTCGGCGTCGGCCTAGGCGTCTCGCCCGGCTTGAGCGTGGGGGTGGGTGTAGGCGTGGGCGGGACAGGCGTTGGTGTGGGAGTCGCCACCGGTACCACGACGGTGGGCGTGGGTGTGGCCGTGGGCACTGGCGTTGGCGTGGGCGTAGGCGTTGGCGTTGGCGTGGCCGCGGGACCGCAGGCCGCCGCCAGAATCAGTGCCGCGAGGATGGTTACTACGAGGATACCAGAGACCTTGACACTCGGCCGTTTCATGGTGCGCCTCCTCCGCTCTTCGGTGAAGTGCCGGTGCGAAGAGACACCAACCCGTCGGTCGCCCCAGGTGCGAGTGACCTACGACTGCCAGCGGCAGACTGGTCGCCGCCATGATAACAAGCAATACTCGTTGCGTCAAGATGCAGCGGCGCTGCTTCCCTATGCCCCCCTACTCAGGGCAGTGGACTGGAACACAGGAGAGGGGGATCTGTCAAAGGCCCGACATCGGTCCGCGGCGAGAGAGGGGCCGGGGCCGATGGGGGACGCCAGGTTCCTTGAGAACCCTCCAGCACACCCTACTTATAGGTTACGAAGCCGGCCGCGTGCTTCTCTATGTAGTCCCAGTCATACTCCACGCCAAGGCCTGGCCCCTCTGGCACAGGCACACAGCCGTCTTTGCTTATCGCGTCCAGCCCGTCCTGGTAGTCAGACCTATAGACCGGGGGGCCGTAGAAGCCTCCCTTGGGGTGTACCAGGGACATCTCGTAGTAGTTGGTGTTCCGGATGGAGGCCATGCAGTGCCGTTTGGCTGGGCCAGGTCCGTGGATTTCCAGGTCCAGCCCCAGCCCCTCACAGGCGTGAGCGAGCTTCATCACCCCGGTGATTCCGCCATCGTACTCCGGGTCTCCCCGCACGAGGTCCGTGGCGTCACCCAGAGCGAAGTCCACGTGAGGCTCAAGGCCACGGTGGTGCTCGCACTGAAGGAGTGGCGTCCTAATGAGCTGTCGCAGCCTTCTGTGCGCAAACTGCGATATGCCCCCGTCCTTGAACGGGTCCTCGTACCAGAAGAAGCGTGCGTCGTCACAGGCGTGGCCCACGAGCACGGCGTCGGCAAACGTCTCATAGGCGCAGGCAGGGTCAAGCATGAGCTGCATCTTCCCGCCCACGCGTTCAGCCACCGTTTTGATGTTCTCTATTTCTCGTCGGATGAGCCCATTCTCCCAACCGTGGATTTTGTAGGCGGGATACCCCATCTCCAGGCACTGCTCGGCAAAGTCGGCATAGGCTTCGGGCGAGTTCAGCCCACCATTGGTCTCGTCGCCGTGATATGTGGAAGCGTAGGCAGGGAGGCGCTTGGGGTGACCACCCAGGAGCCGCCAGATGGGGGCGTTGAAGTACTTACCAGCGATGTCCCACAGTGCGATGTCCACTATTCCCATGCCGACCCGCGAGAAGGCTCGCATCGCCCTCTTCACGTCGTTGTAGATGCGCTCTCGTTCGAGGGCGTTCTTCCCGATGAGGCGGTGGGCAAAGAGGCGTATAGCCATGGCGTCCAGAAGCGGGTACCCTTGGTAATCGCCTGTGATTCCCTGGTCTGTGTGAACCTTGAGAGCGAAGTGGGTAGCCTTGAGGTTGTGGCCAGGCGTATAGACAATGCTCCCAGAATCGGGATTGGGTGCCATGTCCTTTACCTCAAACCAGAACTCGTACACATCTATCCCCGTTATGATGGGGTATGTTGGCATCTTGGCCTCCTCACTTTTGCCGAATTGGCTGACCTCGCTTGACGCCGTTTCGCCCTGCTAGAGTTTACACCCCGAACCGAAGGGATGGTTCATTGCTTCCTTGGCCCGGTCTTTGTCTTGACAACTGACCCAGCCCTCCCATTGCATGTTCCGCTGTCCCGTATGGCCTCTGCAGCCGAAGGGGGGGCACACAATCTGAACTTCTGTTGTGTGAGGCGATGGCCTAGCTCGAAGAGCCCCACTCCCGCAGTCCAAACGTCCCTGGCGATACCCGGACGAACACCTCCCTCTCCCTGCTCAGGAACTGGTACACCGCGCGGGAGGTGGAGGGCTCATGCAGCCTCCGGTTCAGCCGCTCCTTGATGGCCCGCACGTGCAGCGGAGTCCCAGCCTCCCTCAGCACCTTCATCAGTTGCATCAGCTTGTGCCGCGGGTACCCGTAGAAGCACCAGCCGTCCTTCGTCACCACCACTCCCAGGCAGACCCGGACTACCCCCGCCACAAAGGCCCTCTCCGGCCTGGGCGTGGGGAGCCTCTCCTTAAGCATGTTGGTGAGACAGGCCAGGCTGAGGCCTGCTCTGGCCTCCCCCAGCAGGGAGATGCAGAGCGCTTCGATGGCTGGCACATCTCCCACGGGGCGGTCTCTCAGCGCCCACACCTCGCCACGGCCCGCCCTCACTTTGACCACCCGCTGGTCCAGCCTGCGCAGGAACCGCACCAGGCCTTCTGATGATTGGTGATGGGGCGGCGCCTTCCTGCGCAGCGCCTCCATGATGTCCTCGAAACGGGCGATGCCCCCAGCCTCGGCCAGGGCGTCCACCAGGGGCTGGCTGGCCCACCAGACCATCTCCCTGTCACGCCACAGCCTGGCGACGGCGTCCCGCTCGATGAGGCGCACCCTCTCCCCGGTGACGCCGAGGCGCTTGCCAGCTTGGCGCAGGGAGAGGGGCTCTCCACCCTGGAGGCCATAGCGGAGCAGCAACACCCGGCGCTGTCTATCGGGAAGAGCCGATAGAAGCGCCGTCACTCTCTCCTGGGACGGCTCGGCAAGCAAGATGCCTCCCTGCGTCTCGCAACGGTCGAAGTCACTACCGTTCTATTAGATATCTCAACAGTTGCTGGGTCGAGGCTTGCCAACTCATCTTGGCCCGGTTGTCCTGGTTAGTCGCCGCGTGTCATGCCCACCGGGTACTCCAAAGGCAACGGCTCACACTCCTTTATCTGATCCAGGCTTGGGCCCATGGACGCATCGGCCTCCCGCTCCACCACAATCTCCACCAAGGCGGGTCGGTTGGCGTCCACGGCGCGGCGGAAGGCGGCCTTGATATCGCCCGGCTCCTCGACGCGTTCAGCGTAGGCGCCGTATGACTCGGCCCACTTCACCATGTCCACGCGACGCC
>JAUYDU010000230.1 GCA_030691665.1 Chloroflexota bacterium | reverse complement strand
CTTTGGCACCAGGTGCAGCGCCAGCGTGACTATGGAAACGCTGGAGGAGAGTTGGGCCACGGTTAGCACCCAAAAGGCCTGGGTCCTCAGCGCCTGTCGGACGGTGAAGGCGGGCTCGCTGGCGGTCACAGCCGAGTCCGCGGTCGTTGGTCCCTGCTCTGACCCCGGAGCAGCGGAGTCGCCATCAGGTCTCAGGCCGTACTCTTCTGGCCGGTTGCGTATGAGCCTGGAGAGTGGCAACACCACCGCCAGGATGAACACGCCGATGCCGAAGGTGGTGACACGGAAGCCGTGGGACTCGATGCCAAAGGCCACAAGAGGCACCAACATTCCCCCGAGGTGGATGCCGGACATAGCGACCGCCATAGCAAAGGCCCGGCGGCGGCTGAACCAGTTGTTCACCATCGAGATCATCGCTAGCCAGCCGCCCAGGCCAGACCCCAGGGTAATGACCAAGAAGACCCCGTAGAACTGCCACAGCTCCTGGACGAAGGAGAACAGAAGAAAGCCTAACCCCAGAATGGTGTAGCCTATGAGCACCATCCGTCGGGTCCCAACCTTGTCCACCAGGAACCCTTCGATAGGACCGAGTATGGCGCCCTCGGCGCGGGCTAGTGAGAAGGCGCCAGAAAGAGCAGTGCGGCTCCAGCCGAACTGGTTTTGCAGGGCCACCAGGAAAGTCCCGAGACCTTGGAAAACAGTCAGCGACATCAGGGTCAGTAGAGACGCCGCCACACCCAGCAGCCACCACCCATAGAAAACGCCTCGGGCGCGCCCGAAGAGGCTGACGAACTGCCGTTGCGGGACTCCTGCTCTGCTCGGCACGGCGCCAGTTTAGCACGTCTGGCCAAACGGGCGACTCAGGGCTCGCCCCACTTTGCCAGAGGCCTGGGAGAGGTAGCCCCGGGCGTCCGTGTCATGCCACCTGCCGAGCCACTCATCGTGGCATGCGACGGTGTTGACCCCGTCCGTCGCGACCAGTACCATGTGACCACCGCAAACCGTGCGTCTTTCACATCGGATACCCCAGAAAGGAGCGAGCAAGGCTATGGCGAGAATGACAGCGGCACAGGCCAGGGCCCTCTGTGTCGGAATCCTCAAAGCGTCTGGAGCGCCAGAGGGGGAGGCCAAGCTGGTGGCCGACCTACTGGTGCGCGCCAACCTCATGGGCGTGGACTCCCATGGGATTGTGCGCATACCGGAGTACATGGTGGACATTGATGGGGGCAAGCTGAAACCAGGCGCGCAGGTCAGGACTATGAGGGAGTCGGCGGCCACGGCGCTGGTGGACGGCGGCTGGAACTTCGGCCAGGTGGCCGCCATGCGGGCCATGGAGTTGGCAGGCCAGAAGGCCCAGGAGCACGACATCGGCATGGTGGGCGTCGTCAACTGCAACCACGTGGGCCGCCTCGCTGATTACGTCATGGCCGCTGCGGAGCGCGGCATGATAGGGATGATGGTCGTCAAGACCTCGTCCCTGGTGGCGCCCTACGGCGGCACGAAGCGCATCCTCGGCCCCAACCCGCTGGGGATAGCCGTGCCGGTGGAAGGCGACAGGCCCTTCGTGCTGGACATGGCCACCAGCGCCTCGGCCGCCGGCAAGGTGATGGTGCGGAAGCTGCGTGGCGAAAGGCTCCCCGAGGGCTGGATTGTGGACCCGCAGGGGCGGCCCTCCACCGACCCCAACGACCTCTTTGCAGGCGGGAGTCTCCTACCATTTGGAGGATACAAAGGCTACGGCCTGTGCGTGGCCGTGGACCTCCTGGGCGGGGCGCTCACCGGAGTTGGCTGCGGGACCGGGATGGGAGGCGGCTACGGGGCCTTCGCCTGTGGAGTCCTCGCCATCGCCATCAAGCCAGACTGCTTCGTGCCAAGAGAGCAGTTCTTCGGCCACGTGAGGCGGCTGGTGGAGGAACTAAAGTCGTCGCCTCCCCAGGAGGGCATGGAGATACTGCTGGCGGGCGAGCCCGAGTTCCGGGAGGAGGAGCGGAGGCTCAAGGAGGGCTTCGACGTGGACGAGACCACTTGGGGTAAGCTCATGCAGCTTGCCGAGAGGTTCAAGCTGCCCAAGGGAGGTGCGCGATGACCGTCATGGTCACAGGCGGGTCAGGCTTCGTCGGTTCATGGGTGTGCAGGGAGCTGGTCCGCAGGGGCGAGCAGGTGGTCATCTACGACCTCTACGTCCGACCTGACGCCATAGACGACCTCCTGGGCAAGGTACAGATAGTCAAAGGTGACATCCTGGACCTGGGCAACATCCTGGCCACAATCAAGGCGCACAAGGTGGACCGCATCATCCACACGGCCTCCTACCTGGGCTTCGAGTCCCAGCAGAGGCCGCCCATGGCGGTCAAGGTCACCTGCGAGGGCACCGCCAACATCCTGGAGGCGGCCAAGGTCATGGACGTGCGGCGCGTGGTCTATACCAGCACCCAGTCCGTGTACGGGGTGACGCCGCCCGGCAGGGTGGTGGACGAGGACTATCCGCCCAATCCGACCACTGTGTACGGGGCCACCAAGCGCCTTTGCGAGTGGCTGGGGATGAACTACTCCGTGAACTACGGCCTGGACTTCATCGTGGTACGGTTCCCCAGCATCTACGGCCCCACAAAGGTGGGCAGAGGGTGGCAGGTGCCCATGACCGACATGGTGGAGAACCCGGCCATGGGCCGGCCCGTGGCCATCTCCGTAGGCGGCGACACAAAGCAGGAGTGGGTCTATATGAGGGACATGGCCAACACCGTGTCCAACGCGGCCTTCGTGGAGGCCCACGAGCACCAGATATTCAACCTGGGCTCCGGCGAGTTATGCAACCTCTTCGAGATGGCGGAGGTTGTGAAGAGGTTTATCCCCAACGCCGCCTTCAACATCGGCAGGGGACCAGACCCGCTCTACGGCACCGGTGGGCCTTTCGACTCCACCAGGGCCATCAAAGAGTTGGGTCACAGGATAACCTACTCCCTGGAGCAGGGCATCGTGGAGTGGATAGACATCGTGCGAGCCAGGGAGCACGCCAGACCCGCCGACTTCAACGCCATCCCCATAGACATACCCACCCTCAGGGGCAGAAAGGGGAGCTGACATGAAGCTCGTTACGTTCAGCAGCGCTCGGGGTGATCGGCTGGGGGCCCTTGTAGGCGGCAAGGTGGTGGACCTGAACGCGGCGTATGCGCTCTATCTGAAGTCAAGGGGGGAGCGCCGCGCCGGGGCGTCAGCCGACGCGCTCCTCCCCGGCGACATGGTGGGATTCCTGGCGCTCGGCGATGGGGCGCTGCGGGCTATGCGGCAGGCTCTCGCGTACGCGCTGGCCTCCCGCATGCGGACAAACGCGACCGACGGGCGAGGCCATCGTGTCTTGTACGATGCGGGTGAGGTCAGGCTCCGACCGCCAGTGTCCCACCCGCCCAAGATCATCTGCATGGGTTTGAACTACGTGGACCACTGCAAGGAGACGGGCGTGCCGGTGCCGGACTCACCCTTCTTCTTCGTCAAGCCCTGGACGGCCATCGCAGGGCCAGAGGACACCGTGTACATCCCCAAGATGGCCAAGGTCAACCAACATGTGGACTACGAACTGGAGCTAGCCATCGTGATAGGAAAGAAGGGGAGACACGTCCCAGAGAAGGACGCCTATGACCTGGTGACAGGTTACACCATCATGAACGATATCTCGGCCCGAGAATTCTTCCCACCCGAGTTCTTGCCCATGAAAGGGTTTGACAGCTTCGCCCCTCTTGGACCATGCTTGACTCTCAAGGACCAGATTGGCGATGTCGACAACCTGAACTTGCAGCTCAGGGTCAACGGGCAGGTTAGGCAGGACTCCAACACGCGGAACTTCGTATTCAAGGTGCCTCAGGTGGTGGCGTACCTGTCAGAGATCCTGACGCTGGAGCCGGGCGACGTTATCAGCACTGGCACGCCTGGTGGGGTCGGATGGAAACGGACGCCTCCTCTGTGGCTCCGGACCGGCGACGTGGTGGAGGCAGAGATTGAGAACATAGGCGTGCTCAGGAACACAATAGCCACGGAGGTCTGACCCAGGCTTCGCAACGTCCCTCGGATGAAACGCGGCGGCAGCGAGAAGGCATGTCTTTGCGGCGATGCGGAGTGGTTGCACGTGACGCCGCTTGGTGGAGCCGCCCAGGTTGGACGGAGCGCCACATAAGGAGCCGCTTCAGGACACAACGCGTTGTGTCGTGAAGCGGGTGGTGGAGGGTCAGCAGAGAGACATCAACAGCTCCCTATGGGCGCTGACGCGTCATACGCAGGCCAGGGTTGTCATCCTCGGGATGCACCCGCGTGTGTGCCGGGCCATCGTGGCCGAGTGACGACACCGTTCGAAGACAGCACAATAGGCTTGGCACCCATAAGGGTTGGCCTTTGACAGTAGGAAGTTGGGACTGGCCTTGTTGGTAGTCATGGCCTATAATCGGCATTGACAAGGAAGGCCGAATGACAGGGAAACGGCTGCGCCCCGGCGACATGGCCGTGCTGGAGCCACAACACCTCCAGTATATCTTCGATTCCCTGGTCAAACGAGGCTACCAGGTCATCGGGCCGACTGTGCGCGAGGGCGCCATCGTCTATGAAGAGCTGTCTTCCCCCACAAACCTTCCCGTTGGCTGGACGGACGACCAGGACGGCGGCACCTATCGCCTCAAGAAGCGCAGCGACGGCGCACTGTTTGGCTACAACGTGGGTCCCCACTCGTGGAAACGCTTCCTGCACCCGCCTTCGGTCCAGTTGTGGCGAGCGAGCCGCAACAGCAAGGGTTTCCAGGTCGCCGCACAGAAGAAGGAGTCGGCTAAGTACGCCTTCGTGGGAGTCCGCGCCTGCGAACTGCACGCCATCGCCATTCAGGACCGGGTCTTCACAGGCGGCCCGTACATTGACCCAGGCTATCAGGCGCGGCGCGAGAACGCCTTCATCGTCGCTGTGAACTGCGGTCAGGCCGGCGGCGCCTGCTTCTGCGCCTCCATGAACACCGGCCCCAGGGCCGCGTCCGGCTACGACCTCGCCCTAACGGAGGTGCTGGAG
>JAUYDU010000185.1 GCA_030691665.1 Chloroflexota bacterium | reverse complement strand
GCTCGCTTCCCACCGCCCAGGCATCCAACAGCCGCCGTGTGGCCGCCAAAGGCGCCTCCACAGCCGCTGGGTCGAAGCCATATTGGCAGGTCGCGCTACAGCCCAGCAGGGCGACCGCCTCGCCCCCCAAGTCAAAGGTCCGAAGGGGGAGAAACCACCCCAAAGCTCCCAGGCAGGGCACCTCCATCGGCAGAATACCGTCCCGCCAGGGCGAGGAGCCCCGGTCCGCCTTTCGGAGAGCGAGCATGGCGCTCCGGCAGGCGAAAGCAACAAGGCGCGAATACGGAGCAGGGCGGCCACGCAAGAGAACCGACAGCTCCGCATCCAGAGCCTCGGCCAAGTACAGTGGATGACGGATGGCGCCCGTTGGGCAAGCGCAGAGGCAAAGCCCACAGTCGCGGCAGCGAGTCTTATCGATGCGGGCAGAGTCGGCGGCCATATCTACGGCAGCGAACGGACAGGCTCTGACACAGAGGGCACATCCCCGCCAGGCTGCGCACAACTCGGCATCCACAGCCGGCACCACGTCGTAGCGCAGGGTCGCCAGGGAGAACATCTCCCGCCGGGTCACCCGCCCTCGAGAGGGCCCGAAGCGGGGCCGGAGGTTGGCCTGACCTATCGGTCTCTGTCGCCGCACTCGCGCTACCGCGGCCAGGAGAAGCAGGAAGGCCTTGCCGGTGGCCTCCTCTCTCCCCTGAGTGTGAGCGCACAGCCATTCGATATCCACCAGGCGCAGGGAGAAGGGGCTGCGACCGCTCTTCCGAAGGAGCTCGCCCAGCGGCCTGCGCACGATCTCCACGTCCAGGCCAGCGACAACGAGGCCGTCCAGGTGGTTGGACTCGACGAAACCGCGGACAGCGTCCAGGCTGACGTCGCAGACCGCTGCCACCGCGGCGACTCCTTCATCCGCCGCCAGGAGGTGGCAGACCGCCGTGGCATCAAGGCCGCCGGGCAGGGCGCTGGTGTCAATAATCACACCCACCCGGGGCTCTGGCATGGTGTGGCTATCCATGACCTTCCAAGGCGAGTACCTGGGCGGACAGGACGTCCTGATCGAGGGGGATCCAGGCCTCCAGCACTTCGGCCAAGGAGCGATAGAGGCCGGACGTGGTAGCGGCCTTCACCCTGGCGGCAAATGCCTGTTCCCACCGACCCAGGTGCTCCGCCAGGAAGGAGCGCTGTGTCTCCAGACTGCGGGCCAGCTCCGCCTCATCGCCCACCATGGCAGCCCTTTGCGCTGCCGCGCACATCTCCGCCATGAACTCCAGCTCGACCGCCACGTGGTCGGCGGGCTCAGCCAGGCACGAAGAAGGCTGCCAACCCTCGCTGGCATAGATGTCAAGGGTCGCCACCGTGCTGGGGCCCATGACGACGCCCCCATCCAGGTACACCGAGCCGTAAGGCGGACAGGGAAGCCGATAAGGTCCCACGAACAGGCGGCAGTACTCGACCCCCAACTCGAGCAGGACGCTATCCCCGTCTAGGGCGGCCGCGTTGGTAGCGAAACGCTCCAGGAGAGCGCACCCGTTCGCGATAGCGCATGCTGGCGTCAGGGTGGCCGCCTGGCGCAGGGACTCCAGACCCGCCGCCAGGCGGGCCAGCGCCTCTGGCGTGGGGTAACGGAATCCCACTGCCAGCAGCCGATACACAGCCTCGCGCAGCTCGTTCAGCGACTGCGGCTGAGGTTGCTCCATCCCTTGGACCGGATGCGCCGATCTAGCCTCTGCCGCTCCAGCCGCAGACAGCCCGCAGGGCGAGTCCGATAAGGAAGGCGCCAACCACCAGCGCGAAGCCGGCCCGCAGGACATTCAGCATGACCTCCCCCGCGTCCTCGCTGGCGCTGGCCACAAAGAGCGACGCCAGGGCCATCACGATGACCCCCATGAGAGCCGCCAGGCTCGCCCACATGCACCATCCCGACGCAGAACGTAGCCAACCCGATGGCGTCTGCATGCTGCCCCCCTTTCCGCTTCTCCAAAGCGGTCCTACAGAACGCCGTATCCCGTTCCGATCCTTTGCCCGAGGTGAGTCTTTCTCCTGCCTGCCGATCGCTGATTCCGCTACCTGTCGCCTAGCGTAATCCTCGGCCCAATCTCTCATCGCCGGGGGCCTGTGTGGGCTCCTCCTCCTCTACCTCCACCAGGGGAATGGCTTTGGCCACCAGGACGAAGGCTAGGACACCCAGGGCGTAGACCCCAGCCATGAGAGACCACTCGACCCAGGTGGGCATATAGGAAACATGGGGCTCTCGAATTAGGGGTTGCATCAAGGAAGGCAAAACGATGATGTTGCGCTCGGCAAACACTCCCGCCACCACCAGAGCAGCCGCCAGGCCTACCTCCACCGTGGCCTCCGGCCGGGGGTAGGCCAGGGCGGCCACGATCAGCAGGAGCAAGACCAGCCCTGCCCCAACGCCAAATCGGATCGGGAACTCGGTAGTGTCGCCGCCTACATTCAGACCCAGGGTAGTCCCCCTGGATGCAGAGAACACCAGCACTGCCAGGACAGCCGCGACCCCGGCGCCAGCCAGGGCGCGAGGCACTGGCCGACTGCCCACCGAGGCTCTGGCTCGGGCCAGCACCTGAGGCACAGCCAAGAGAAAGAGCGGTATTCCCAGACCACCCACCACCAGTCCCCAGTAGAGAGGGGCGTAGCGGCCGAGAGTCACCTCCTTGATCACGGCGAAGTTGGCCGATTCCGCGGCATAGGAAACGGTAAGCATCTCCGTGAACAGGAGATAGGCCAGCACGGGTATAATCAGCGCCAGCACCTTTCCCAGCCCCACGGTCACGTGCTCCTCGATGTTCAGCCGGAAGAAGCGCTGGCTGAGAAGGGTCACTAGAATGACCAAGGCCATGCCCGACACGATGGCGGACGTGACGAACAGGGGGGCCAGCAGGGCAGTGTGCCAGCCCGCCTGGGCCTTGGTGAGGCCCAGGATCCAGGCCGTGATGGAGTGCAACAGCACGGCGGCGGGGATGGCGACTATGGCCAGGGCGCGCAGGATGCGGCGGTCCCGCTCCAGGGCCTGGGGCGATACGTCGGTGTAGCCCAGGGTTAGCAGCAAATACAGACCGCGTCGCCTGGGGAACGTTTGCAGGCAGCGCACCAAGTCCGCGCGTGAGCTGAAGTAGCCCAGGGACATGGAGATGATCAGGTAGACGCTGACAATGATCACGTCCCAGACCAGGGGCGAGAGAATGCGTCCGTAGCGGATGAGGTTGATGAACCGGTCGGGCCTCCCCAGGTCCAGCGTGATGAACAGGGTGGCCATGATCAGACAGCTTATGGCCAGTAGCTCCGCGATGCGAGCAACGGGCTTGAATCGCTCGATGCCGGCGGCATGCACCAGGGCGGCTACGATGATCCCGCCGGCGCTGAGGCCGATGAAGAACACGAAGTTGGTGATGTACAGGCCCCAGTAGCTGGGGGTATTCATCCCGGTTACCCCCAAGCCGGTGGATAGCTGCTGGGAGACATAGACGAAGACCCCCCAAGCTACGACCGCTGCCAGGGCCACCACCACCAGGAAGTAGACAGGCGTGGTGCGCGCCAAAGGCGACAGGGCAGAGGGCAGAGGCTTATCGGCTCTCCATGATCTCTCCATGCCTTAACCCTCCTTCAGGTAGTAGACCTTGGGGTTGGTACCCAGGTCCTCCAGGAGTCTGAACGCTCGCTGGCTCTTGCTCAGCCGCGAGACATCGCTTTCCGGGTCTTCCAGGTCACCGAAGCGGATGGCGCCGCCGGTGCAGGTCTGGGTGCAGGCGGTCACCACGTCCCCCTCGCTGCCCACTTTCTTGCCCTCCTGCTTGGCCCGCTCGATGCGCTGGATGCAGAAGGTGCACTTTTCCACCACCCCTCGCGGCCGCAGCGGCACGTCAGGGTTCAAGTAGGTGCGGTGAACCTCGTTGAACTCCGGTTTGTACCAGTTGAAGGTTCTCACTCCGTAGGGGCAGGCCACCATGCAGTAGCGGCAGCCGATGCACCGACCGTAGTGCATCAGAACCACACCCTCTTCGTTGGTGTAGGTAGCCCCCACCGGGCAGACCTTCACGCAGGGGGCGTCTTCACAGTGCATGCACGGGCGGGGAATGAACCGGGTGATGGCCTGGGGATATTCTCCCTCGACCTCGGTCAGCAGCCGCTGCCACTGCATGAGACGGCCTTCCTCCACCCGCTCCTGCCCGACGAAGGGCACATTGTTCTCGGCCATACAGGCCACAGTGCAGGCCTGGCAGGCGGTGCACCGGTCCAGGTCTATGACCATCCCCCATTTCGGCATCGTCCTCGCTCCCTTCGCTGCGCTCAGGGCAGGCTCTTATGCCTTGTATACCTTGACGCGGGTAGAGAAGAAGGCTGCCAGGCCCCCCAGGCGGTCCGCCTCGTTGACCAGGATCCGGTTGGGGTTGACCTCCCTGTCCTTGGCCCAGCGGCCGTAGGCGGTGTGCCCCTGCTCAAAGGGCATGGCCACCACGTCGGGCCGGTTGCCGGGGTTCAAACGCGCCCGCGTCCTGATGCGGCCCAGCACCGACTCTACCCACACCTCGTCACCGGCCTCGATACCCAGCCGCCTGGCGGTGTCGGGGTTAAGTTCAACCCAGGAGTTCCAGCGCGTTCCGTCGTGCCGCAGGTGCACGCCGTGCGTCTCCTGGAGCCAGGGGGCGTTGGCGCCGCGGCCCTCGGCGTGGGTCATGAGCTTGTAGGTGTTAAGGAGGAGCGGGTACTCCTTCTCGTCGCCGGCGTAGCGCGGCGGCTCATAGTGGGGGAGGAAGACCTTCTCCCCGCGCGCCTCCAGCGCTAGCCCCTCGACGATCTGCTCCAGCTCATG
>JAUYDU010000140.1 GCA_030691665.1 Chloroflexota bacterium | reverse complement strand
GGCGACAAGTCAGCCCGGTGAGGCTGGGCGAAGGAGGGATGGACATGGTGGAGAGGAAGACAAGGTCGGGTCGCCAGGAGAGGCGCAGGCCAGGTCGCGAAGAGATAGGCATCGATCTCGGCCTGGGCGGCATCTTCAAGGGGATCGGCGACTTCATCGACCTGGTGTCAGAGATGGTTGAGACGGGCGAATCGGAGGTGACCCGAACGGGGGAGTTCAAGGTGAAGGGATTGGGCGAGAAAGCCCGAGGAGTCTACGGGTTCACCGTCAGGACGGGCATCGGCGGCATGCCCCGAGTCGAGCGCTTTGGCAACATCCGCTCCACCGAAGAGGGGCCGGTCGTAGACGAGGTGCGGGAGCCGATGGTAGATGTCTTTGATGAGGGGGAGAGCATCCTGGTTGTGGCCGAGGTGCCTGGTGTGGCGGAGGAGGAGATCACCATCGAAGTCAAGGATGACATCCTGACTCTGGAGACGGCGGGAGAGAGGAAGTACGCCAAGGAGGTTCTCCTCCCCTGCCCGGTCGACGCAGCCTCCATCAAGAAGGCCCACAAGAACGGTGTGCTGGAGCTACGCCTCAACAAGTCGAAGGGTGAATAGACTTCTCAAGCACTTCAGCCTTCGGCGGATCGCTGGCACAGAGCTGCGCGTGGTTTCGGACATGGAGTCCGGCCTGGGCCCGTTTATCGAGGTGGAGGAAGAGGTTGTCGCGAAATATGCCACCAGCCCTCGATGGCAGCAGAGGAGCGTCACCCTGTTCGTCCTCAAGGACCTGGAACCTCTGATCAAACAGCTATCCGAGGGAGCGGCGCTGCCGCCTGGCGGCTTGGCCATCCTGGGGCACAGGCCCATCGTGAACGTCTACGACCTCGAGAACCCCGGCTCCTGCCACGTCTTCGTCAACCAGAAGGCCATGGAGAAGGAGGGATATTGGGGTGACCGTGAGGCGGTGAAGGCCCTGTTGGCCCACGAGCACGCCCACCCCCTGTCCGAGTGTGAAACGACCCGCTCTGCGCGAAGGCTAAAGGCAGACCTCTCGACCGAGAGCACACGACCGTTGTTTCCCTCAGCGGACAAGGGCCCAGGATGGCAGGACAAAGTAGACCGCTTGCTGGCCCTAATAGTGGACAAGCTCTGCCTATACGCCCCCAGAGAGGTCTTCGCCAACGATGCCACCATCGAAAGCAGCTTCAGCGCCTCGCTGTTGCATCTGGACAGGAAGAACGTGTTCAGCGCCGCTGAGGGTCTTCGCTCCAGAGGGGCTCTGCGGCAAATGCTACAGGACGAGGTGGAAACAGGAAGCCTCACTCCGGCCGGAGCGGACGTGCTGCTGACGATAGCCGACATGAAGGGCTACCTGGACCTGGCTATGGAGACGGCCTCCTTCTACAGGCAGAGCAGGGTCGCTGAGGCGCGCGAGCTGGAGGAGATACTGTTTGCCCAGGTGATGCCCCACCTGGAGCCCCTAGTGGCTGAGGCGTACCCGAAGCTGAGGGATGCGTACACGGGATTGCCCGATGACGCCTCGCCTGAGGCTCTGGTGCAGTTGGAGGAGGCATTGATAGGCATATTGGCGGAAGTTTTGAATGAGAAGGGGTTGAGACTGGAATGCCGACTAAGCGTGATCCCCAAATAGATAGCGACAACGGACAGAAATCCCTCACCCTGCGCGTGGCGGAGGCCCAGGCCAGGGATGTAGGCCGCGGCATCGCCCGCATCGACCCTGATAACCTGGAACAGCTAGGTGCAGCCATCGGCGATATCGTTGAGATCGCGGGCAAAGGGCGAACGGTGGCCAAGGCCATGCCGACCTACGTGGCCGACCGGGGCAAGGGCCTCGTCCAGATCGATGGCATCCTGCGAGAGAACGCTCAGGGCGGCCTGGACGAGAAGGTCTCGGTCCGGGTGGTGGACTACCAGCCGGCCAGAACCATCGTCCTCGCCCCCCTTGACGCCCTGAAGTCCTGGCCTGAGGGACGCTACAGCCGCTACATCGCCCACCGACTGGAGGGTTTGCCGGTGACCGCCGGCGACCGGGTACGTATCGACCTGTTCGGGACCCGCGCCCAGGACTTCAGCGTGGCCGAGGTCTCGCCCAAGGATGTTGTCATCATCCAGCGTTCCACTGCCATCAAGTTCAAGGGAGAGGGAGCGCCCTCCCTGAGGAGCGCCATATCTTACGAGGACATCGGTGGCCTGCACAAGGAGACCCAGCGCATCCGCGAGATGATCGAGCTGCCCCTGAAATACCCGGAGGTGTTCGAGCGGCTGGGCATCGAGCCCCCCAAGGGGGTGCTCTTGCATGGACCCCCCGGCTGCGGCAAAACCCTCATCGCCCGGGCGGTAGCCCACGAGACCAGCGCCTACTTCGTTCACATCAACGGCCCCGAGGTCATCCACAAGTTCTATGGGGAGAGCGAGGCCCATCTGCGGAACATCTTCGACGATGCCCGCCGTCAGGCCCCGGCCATCGTCTTCATTGATGAGATAGACGCCATTGCTCCCAAGCGGGAGGAGGCCCGCGGCGATCAGCAGGTCGAGCGGCGGGTGGTGGCCCAGCTTCTGGCCCTCATGGATGGTCTGGAGTCGCGGGGGCAGGTCATCGTCATTGGGGCGACCAACGTCCCCAACCTGCTCGAGCCTGCCCTGCGTCGCCCCGGCCGCTTCGACCGCGAGATCTCCATCAGCATCCCCGACAAGGATGGCCGCCGGGAGATCCTGGATATCCACACCCGCGGCATGCCCCTGGCCGAGGATGTCGACCTGGAGAAGCTAGCGGCCGTCACTCACGGCTTCGTGGGGGCCGACCTAGAGGCTCTATGTCGAGAGGCAGCCATGATCACCCTGCGCCGCATTTTGCCGGACATCGATTTCGCCCAAGCTTCCATCCCCTACGAGCGGCTCTTAGAGCTGGAAGTGACCATGGACGACTGCCTGGAGGCCCTGAAGGAGGTGGAGCCCTCGGCTATCCGCGAGGTGTTCACCGAGGTGCCCGACGTGCGCTGGGATGACATCGGCGGCCTGGAAGACATCAAACGGCTGCTGGTGGAGACGGTGGAGTGGCCCCTGAAGTACGGCAAGCTGTTCCAGCACGCCAGGACCACCCCAGCCAAAGGTATCCTGCTCTACGGCGCGCCAGGGACGGGCAAGACCCTTGTCGGCAAGGCCGTTGCCAGGGAGAGCGAGGTCAACTTCATCTCGGTGAAGGGGCCGGCCCTTCTCTCGAAGTGGGTCGGCGAATCGGAACGGGGGGTGCGCGAGGTCTTCAAGAAGGCGAAGCAGGCCTCGCCCTGCATCGTCTTCTTCGACGAGATCGATGCCCTGGCTCCCCACCGTGGCGCGGGCGCCGCTGACTCCCACGTTTCCGAGCGGGTGGTCAGTCAGTTGCTCACCGAGTTGGACGGCATCGACGAGCTCAAGGGGGTAGTCGTGCTGGCCGCCACCAACCGCCTGGACATTGTCGATCCGGCCCTGCTGCGGGCCGGCCGCTTCGAGGTTCTTGTCGAGCTGCCTCTGCCCGACCGGGCGGCCCGGCTGGCCATTTTCCAGGTGCACACCCGGGACAAGCCCCTGGCCACCGACGTGGATCTGGCTTCTCTAGCGGACCGAACCGAGGGCCTGGTGGGCGCCGACATCGAGGCCATCTGTCGCCAGGCTTCTATGCTGGCTATTCGGGAGTTCGTGGAGAAGAACGCCGACGCAACGGACTATAGCCGCTTCCGCATCGCCAACCGCCACTTCGAGGAGGCCATGGCGGGAAGATGAGGTATGTCTACGCCATCATGCCCAAGGACGAGGGCCTCGTCATAGCAATGGCAGCGGCGCGAGGGAGAAGAATAGCTACGGGGCAGAGGGGCTACGGGTGATCTTCCGCTTCCTCTGCTTACGCTTCAATCTTAGCTCGATGATGCCGTTATTCAGCGTCCAGGCCAGGCTGCTCTGTTCCACCTCGGCCGGGAGCCCTACCTCTCCCCTGTACGCCCTGTACTTTCCCCCAGCCCGAAGCTTCAGGGTGTGATTCTCCAGCTCAACGCTAATGGAGGCCTCCTCCGCGCCGGGAACCTCGGCTATGACGAGAATGCAGTCTCCCTCATTGAAGACATCCACGAGAGGTTCCACTATCTCTGGGACGAAGGGTGTTGAGGGCCCTCGAGCCGTCAGCGTCGGCCGCGAGTGATTGCCGCCTGCGAAGGTAGCCCCATATTGTCGCCGAGAGAGGCCTCGGCTGGCCCCCGCCGATGAGAAGCCTCGGCCTATTGCTGTCGATGTCCTGGGGGGGATACTTCTGAGGTTTGAGACCCTCTCGGGGCCGACAGGTCGGCCGACACTCGGCCCTGAGCGCCTCATACGAGCGAACGGGCCCTGGAGCCTCATACCTTCGGTGATGCTGAAGGCCTTCCCTAATTCCGGCGTGTCGCCCTTTCTGAGCTCTCTCAATGCTCCACCTTCCCAAAGGGCGCGCGGCCGGCAGGTTCGGCCCTTAAAGGTCTGTCTGTCTGTGACGGGGCTCCGCAATCTTGCTATAGAGCGCTAGCCACGTCCTTACAGACTAGCATGCCTATTATCTATTCCCACTTTCCATAACGCAATCCTTTGTTGGTCAGCAAGAGCGACATTTTCGGTAAAATCGCCGCTGATACCAGCAGGTTTGGCTTTGCTTCGCCCGCGGCTAGGGGATGCGCGACCACGGCTCCAGAGCGCGGACACCCGACCCATGGACCGGATGCGACCCCCTCCGTGGGGCAAAATGAGAGCTGGCATGGCTGGCGCGTCGCCATCACGCGATGCCACGCCGAGGCTAGCCGTCCACCAAGCCAGGCTGGGGTAATGCTCGCGCGCAGCCTCACGACGACCGACAGATGGGTCTGGCACAGCGGGCAGACGGCTTCGTTCCGCTAGACCACGCCCGCACCAGGTTTCCCCTCATATGCCAACCAGAACCCCGTAAGCGCCGACCATCGCCAGATACGGGACGTATCGCGCGAAATGGGACAGCCCTTCTGCAGTTCCGAGGGGCCCCGAATCCCCCTCGGGGTCGGCAAACATGTGTTCTAGTCCCCCTAACCTCTTTGCGTGTTTCCTGGACTTCTGGACTTACTGCTGAATCAACCGAACCTTTCGGGGCGCAGTCCGAGCGCCCTCACGGCCTCTCGGCGGATCTTTCGCTCCCACGGCCCGAAGACGGCGAAGGTCCCCAGCCGGACTAGGAGTCCTCGGCTCCAGAGAGGTTATACAGCTTGATGATGGGCTCCTGTTGCATCTGCCAACGCACCTACTTGCCGGCGAACTTCTCCGGGTTTTCGTCAAAGGTCTCCTTGCAACCCGGCGAGCAGAAGCAGTAGGTCTTGCCCTGATAGGTTGATGTAGCTCTGGCCGTCCTTTCGTCCACATCCATGCCACAGACCGGGTCTTTCGCCACGTTCGTCCTCCTTTCGCCTACGAAGGGTGAATGGGCGCGCGACGAGCGGACCAGACAAGGCCAAACCCATCCACGCTGCCTCCTACCTAGATTCTTCGATGCGTCAAGCCACAACCCTCTCCGCCCTCACGATGATTCGGTGCGAATAGTTGCCACCGAGGGGCAGGCTGAGGTCGGGCGTCCAGATGCCGCCACAGGTGATGAGCGTGATAACGTCGTTGGGGGTAGGGCCCATCACCTCGACCGCTTTCGGATCGTCGTAGGGGACAGCGAAGTTGGCGGTGACCGCGTAGTCGTACTGGGTGCCGTCCTCCATGAGGACGCGCACGATGTCCCCTGGCTTCAGATCCTTCAAGCTCCAAAAGACAGCCGGCCCCGGGCGGCCATCGTAGGTCCAGTCGACGTGGCCGGCGAAGACGGCGTTGCTCCCCGCGCCTGGCCGGCTGCTGAAGTCGTACCAGGCGACGACGTCCGGTGCCCCGGGCTCCTCCGGTACGGCCTGAGCGTCCAGGCCGCGGACAACAACGGCTGCATCCACGCCGATGGCCTCGATGACCATTCGCGAGATGGGGGCGCTACTGGGTGGGGTAGCAGGCAGAGGAGCCACCGGGGCGGAGCTCGTGCGATTCAGCACCGCCTCTACGTCGCCCCGGTATGGGAGCTCGACCCGGCCTGACGAAGGGTTGACGACGAGGCCGCCAATGCCAAGTGCCAGCAGGACGGCCGCCGCAGCAAACGAGACGATGAACAGGATCAAGGGCACGCGTGACCGTACGCCCGGCCTAACCAGCACCCGCCGTCCTTCCATCAGCTTCTCGCTTTATGCCGTGGCACTTATGTCTCCTGAGCGCGCTCTCCGGCGGCGCTCCTTGAAACTGCCCTCGGCGGGTACGGCACCGTCCGCAGCGGGTTGTTCTTTCCGCCCTTGGTGATGGCTCCTGTGTTCACGGCGATGTCGCCGTTGTCCCGCACCTCGATGGCCATGGTGTCCAGCCGCCGCACGCCCTGCATAGCGCTGGTGACCACCTCGCGCAGGGCCTCCACCCGCTCCACCACCACCCGCCGGCCACGCGCGCCCTCCAGGCCCCGCAGTCCGACTAGTATCGTAGTCAGCGCCTGGCTGGTGTCGTCGTGGAGCTCGCGGGCGACCCGTTTCCGTTCTTCCTCCTCGGCGGCGAGCACCTGAGAGGAGAGGCGAACGAGCTGCTGCCGCTGCTCCTCCAGAGACTGGGCCATGCGGTTGAAGGCGTCGATGGCCCGCTCGATCTGACTATCGCTGACGCGCTGCTTCTGAGCCCGCGTGCCATACGCGCCCTGGCCCACCCGCTCCATTGCCTCCGCCAGGGTCTGAATCGGGCGGACGGCGACCTTCATGGCGCCGAAGTTGATGGCGATGACGACGCCAAGGCCCGCTACGATGAGGCCGCTGGCGATGCCCCAGTGGGTGCCGCCGCCGGGACTCTTGGCGATGTGCTCTGACGTCACCCACACCGCAAAGACGACAGTGCCGGCGGCCAGAAGCGAGCTCGAGAGCAGGATCTTGTAGAGTAGGGGGAGGGAAGCGACCCAGCCGGCCAGGCGCAGGACGGGGCGCACAGCGCTGGTCAGGCCTGCGCCGACAGGCCCGGCCCTCCCCCCACCGCCACTGTGCACTACGCTCTTGGTCATCACTGGACTACTGGAGGGATACTCCGAGCTAGTATCTAGTATACCACATTCCAACATAGCCCTCGGTGGTTGTCTCGGCCTACCGAGGCTCTAGCGAAGAGGCAGAGCGAAGGAGAAGACGCTTCCCCGGCCCAGCTCGCTTTCGGCCCAGACCTGGCCGCCGTGAGCCTCCACGAGCTGCTTGACGATGGCCAGGCCCAGGCCGGAGCCGCCGGTGGCCCGCGCCCGCGAGCTGTCGGCCCGGTAGAAGCGGTCGAAGACGTGGGGCAACTCCTCGGGAGCGACGCCAGCGCCGGCGTCCGCGACCGACACGATGACCCGTTCCTCGGCGGCCCGCACATTGACCCTGACGCTGCCACCGGCGGCCGAGTGGCGCAGCGCGTTGTCGATGAGGTTGCGCAGCACCTGGCCGATGCGGTCGCTGTCCAGGATCGGGCGGGGAAGGCCTTCTGGCGCCTCGACGCAGAGGGCGATCTGACGCTCCCTGGCGCCGGCTTCCATCTCCGCTACCACCCGCCGCGCCAGCTCACCGACGTCCGCCGGGTGGCGATGCAGTTGGAGTTGGCCTTCCGCCGCCAGCGAGAGGGTGCGCAGATCGTCGATAAGGCGGGAGAGGGCCGCCGACTGCTCGTGAAGCACGCTCAGTTGCTCCTGCTCTGGCTCCAGCAGGCCGTCCAGCATGGCCTCCAGGTTTCCCCGCAGCACCGAGAGGGGGGTACGCAGCTCGTGGGCGATGTCCGCTATCATCGCCCGGCGCTCTTCCTCCTGCCGCTGGAGGGCCGCGGCCATGCTGTTGAAGGACTTGCTCAGTTGCCCCAGCTCGTCGTTGCCGGGGCTCTCGATCCGGGTATCGAGCTTGCCGCGGGCGATGTCGGCCGTGGCGGCGGCTAGCCGTCGCACCGGTCCAGTGATCTGACGGGAGATGACGACGGCCAGGCCCAGGGCCGCCGCCGCCACCAGGCCGCCCGATATCCATAGGGAGCGTCGCATGTCGGCCAGGAAGGCGTCCTCCCGCGTTCCCATCATGGGGCCGCCCTCCATCATGCGGTCCATGGAGGGCGGCCCGTCGCCCATGTGCTGCTCCATCATCTGGCGGTCCATGACGTAAGACCGGAACTCGCTGGTGGTGAAGCGCTCCATGAGGAAGGAGGTCAGGGCGACCGCGGCCAGGGCCGTAGCGGCGAAGGCCAGGATGAGCTTCGTGTTGAAGCTGCTTGCGAACGGTACGGCCGTCATGGGCGGGCTCCTTCCCCAGCGCTCTCCTCCAGCTTGTAGCCCAGGCCGTGGACGGTCACGATGCGACAACCGGGCCGGTCGGAAAGCTTGCGCCGCAGGTTCTTGATGTGAGAGTCGATGGTCCGATCATACCCCTCGAATTCGTACCCTTGGGCTGCCTCCACGAGCTGGGCGCGGCTGTAGACGCGGCCCGGCTGACGGGCCAGCGTCGCCAGCAGGCGAAATTCCGTGGGTGTAAGGGATATGAGGGCGTCGCCGCAGCGGACCTCGTGGCGGTCCAGATCGATGCGCAGTTCGCCGACGGCCAGCCGCTCCGATGGCGGCGCTTCTGCTGTCAGCGCGGCTCGCCGCAGGACGGCGCGCACTCGCGCGGCCACCTCCCGCGGGCTAAAGGGCTTAGTGACGTAGTCGTCGGCGCCCAACTCCAGGCCTATGAGCTTATCGACCTCCTCCGAGCGGGCGGTGAGCATGATGATAGGTACCTGAGAGCGGCTGCGGATGGTGCGGCAGACGTCGAAGCCGCTCACCTCGGGCAGCATCAGGTCTAGGACGATAAGGTCCGGCTTCTCCCGCTCGGCCAACTCCAGGGCGGCGCGGCCGTCATAGGCGGGGATCACCCGGAAGCCATCCCTCTCCAGGTAGAGGCGCAGGGTCTCGACGATGTGCGC
This sequence comes from Chloroflexota bacterium, assembly GCA_030691665.1. GTDB lineage: Bacteria > Chloroflexota > Dehalococcoidia > SM23-28-2 > SM23-28-2 > JAUYDU01. Next base: position 2,507 of record JAUYDU010000140.1, on the reverse strand, counting down.
CTCGTCGTCCACCACCAAGACGGTCTGTGCAGGCATGTCGTTGCTCGTAGGAGGTCTCCTTCCATCCTACCCCAAAGGCAAGAGGGAGCAAACCCGAGGGCCGCTCCCCCTGCGTCGGCGGCGGCGAACGCCGAATGCGCTATCGCTGCGGGCCGCCCATCATGCCTCCGCCCATGATCCCTTGGCCGTCCATCATGCCGCCGCCGTCCATCATGCCCTGGCCGGCGGGACCGTTCCCAGCCCCATGGGGGCAGTTCTGGAGCATGGCATCGAAGGCGCCCGGCCCCCAGCGCTCCTCCATCCACTGGCGCATCTGGTCGAAGGAGCCGGGGCCGTGCATGCTGTCCATCATCTGCCGCATCTGCTCCCTCCGCGCCTCAGGGTTAGTAGGCGGCGTGGGCGTGGTCTCATCGGGCGCGGGCTCGCCCGTCGCCTCGCCCACCACGATACGGGCCTGCATCCAGGGGTGAGGCTCGCAGAAGTACTCGTACGTCCCTGGCTGGGTGAAGGTGTAGGAGAACTGCTGGCCCTGGGCGAGGAGCCCTGAGCCCCAATCGCCGCTCCGGCCGGTCACGGTGTGGGCGACGCCGTCGCGATTGGTCCAGGTCACGGTGGTGCCAACGGCGACTCGCAGGGTTGCCGGCCTGAAGGAGTACTCCCATATTGTCACGTCATCGGGACTAGCAGCCGCGGTGCTGGCGGCATCAGGGCGGACCAGATAGGCGAACCCCAGGCCGGCCAGGGCCAGCAGGCCTACGCCAACGAGGACGATGCTTAGAAAGCGCTTCATGTTATTCCTCCTTCTCTTGCTTCGGCACTGGCCCACAGCTCAGGCCAGGTCCCGCTTCGTCTGCTCGAACTCTTCCCGCGTGATCTCGCCGCGGGCGTATCGCGTCTTCAGAAGGTCCAGCGGCGTGAGGCGAGGGGCGTACTCCGTCCGCTCAGTAGGCGTCCTCAGCGCCGCCCAGGCGATGGAGCCGATGAGAATGAGGAAGCCCATCCACATCAAGCTCCCAACGACCACCATCCACCAGCCCCAAGGCCCCATGTCTCCGTACCACATCATTTCCAACTCCTTTTCGCTGCGCCGCTTGTGCCTTCCATCACCATCGTAGGGGGCAAGTGTGGAGGAAATGTGGAGATGGTCTGGAGCTATCTTGGAGGTTTTCGAGAGCGTACTTGCGGAAGGGTCGGGGGCTAGGCCTGGAGCCGCACAAAGATGCGGCTGCCCTGGCCCGGTCGCGACCAGATCTCCAGGGCGCCGCCCAGCAGTTCGGCCCTCTCCTGCATCCCCAGCAGGCCCAGCTTGCCGCGGCGGGCCAGATCGCGGGAGGCGACGGGCTGAAATCCGCGATCGCGACGAACCCCACAAGGTGGTATTCCTGAGCGGCCGCAATCGGGGCCAGATGGGCGGCTTCATCGGCCGTTTCTTGCAGGCCTACGGCTCCCCCAACGATGTCGGCCACTCCAGCATCTGCGAGGACGGCTCGCCCCAGGCCCACTACCTGACCCAGGGCTGGAAGGCCTACGCCGGCTACGACTGGGTGAACACCAGTTACGTCATTAGCTTCGGGGGGGCGTTCCTGGAGGCCTGGCGACCCACCACACTGCTCCTGCGCTCCTACGGCCACATGCGGCGCGGCCGCCCCAACCGCTTCAAGCTTGTCTACGTGGATACCCGCTACTCCGTCACCGCTGCCAAGGCCGACGAGTGGGTGCCCATCCGCCCCGGCACCGACGGCGCCCTGGCCCTGGCTCTGGCCCACGTCATCATCAAGGAGAACCTCTACGACAAGGACTTCGTGGAGAACCACACCCTGGGCTTCGACCAGTGGTCGGAGTTGGTCCTGGCGGAGTACTCGCCCGAGTGGGCAGAGAAGGTGAGTGGCGTCCGCGCGGAGACCATCACTCGCCTGGCACGGGAGTTCGCCACCACCAAGCCGGCCATCGCTGCCGGCGCCCGTGGCTCGTCCATGCAGACCAACGGCGTCTACAACCGAATGGCCATCCACTCTCTGAATGCTCTGGTGGGGAGCATCGATACGCCCGGCGGTGTGCTGACCCAGCGGGACCCACCGCTAACCAAGTATGCCGACGTGGTGCAGGACGACATCGCCAAGGCGGGCGCCAACCAGCCGCGCATCGACTACGCCGGCACCAAGAAGTACCCCCTGGCGGGCAAGGTCTATCAGAACATCGCCGAGTTCGCCACCGGCCAGGGGCCCTATGAGGCCAGCGCCCTCCTCGCCTACTACACCAACCCCGCTTTCTCCACGCCCGACGTAGAGCGGGTGCACAAAGCGCTGGAGAAGATCCCCTTCATCGTCACCTTCAGCCCCTTCATGGATGAGACCAGTGAGTACGCGGACTTCATCCTGCCGGATAGCACCTATCTGGAGCGCTGGCAGGACGACGTCATCTACCCCAGCCTGGGCTATCCCGTGGTGGGCCTGCGCCAGCCGGTGGTGGAGCGCCTGTACGACACCAGAAACTCCGGCGATGTCCTC
>JAUYDU010000098.1 GCA_030691665.1 Chloroflexota bacterium | reverse complement strand
GTGTATCTGGTGAAGGGAGGGGCGTTCGAGGCGGTGCCGCGCTTCGGGGAGATGGGTCCCGATGCTCTGGCGGAGGAGCTGACCGAGGAGGTCTTTCGGGGGCGGCTGAGGCGGTTTCGGGGGCAGATCAAGAGCGTGGTGTTGAACGAGACCTGCGTGGCGGGCATCGGCAACGCCTACGCCGACGAGATCCTGTCCGCCGCTGGCCTCCACCCCTATCGCAAGCGAACGGAGCTGACGGCTGACGACGAGGGGCGGCTGTACCGCGCCATCCGCTCGGTGCTGAGCGACGCGGCGGCCATCGTGAGCGAGCGGATGGAGGCACAGGGACTGCCGGTGGACGAGTACCGCGACCACCTGAAGGTGCACCGGCGGGGCGGCCAGCCCTGCCCGAACTGCGGGTCGTCGATCACCGAGATCACGGCCGGGCAGCGGATCACCAACTTCTGCCGGCGGTGCCAGCCGTAGGGCACTGTCCCTAGTCCGGCCGCGGCAGGCGCTCCGCCACCGGCAGCATGGGCGGGAAGGGCGCGTGGGGCTCCGTCTGGTACCAGTAGGCGGTGCTCGAGTAGTCATTGCTCAGGTTGTTGGCGTGGCCGTGCTCGATGGTTACCCGAATCGACCGCTCGAACATGATGGGGTCCTCGATGTGGAAGCGGTACATTGAGTTCTTTCCCTTCCACGGCCAGTCAGGGGTGCCAGAGTACACGGTTACGCCGTGGTAGGGGGCATTGTACTCCTGGCGAGGGCAGAAGGCGGTGTTGAAGTAGTCCTCGGTGCCCGTGCCGTGGAGGGTAGGCGGCCAGATGTCGCCGTCGATGAAGATCATGTCGTCGCCTTCCCCGTACCAGTCGTTCTTCTGGCGGGAGAAGCAGTCGATGTTCAGGTTGCAGCCCACGTAGTGGCCGCGGCCCTCCGCTTCCAGGATCACGTAGTTCGCCTTGCCGTCCAGGTTGGGGGTGGCCCACACCCGGCGCCGATACTCGCCTATTTGCCCGCCCTCGATGTCGTCATCGAACCGGCCTTCGCCCCAGCCCTGAGTGGGGTTCTCCCGCCGCCACTGGGCGTGGAAGCGCAGCAGGTCGTCCTCCGGGCGGTCGTGCTCCTCGTAGTCCACGTAGTAGTAGAAGATCATCCCGGAATGAGCCTCGTTGGTCACCTCGATGCGGGCGCGGCGGGCGAAGGGCATGGGGAAGAAGCAGTTGAAGCCGCGTCCGTCCTGAGGGCTCATGGTGAGTGGCAGGGACACGAAGTTCTTGACGATGGCGTGGCCGATGCCGAAAGAGTCGCCGATGGGGGCCTCGACGCAGGGAGTTGGGGCGTCGTCCCAGTACATGCGCAGCATGGTAGTACGGGCGTAGAGGGGGTTGCCAGGCGCGGCCATGGTGCACCAGATGTGACGGATGATGCCCGCACCCTCGATGTCGCAGAGGGTCGCCGTCTGCCCCGCGCCGATGCCCAGGAAGTCGGCGTTGCCGCCAGTCCGGTCCCAGCTCGAGGCGCGCCGCCGCCGCCCCTGGCGAGCCCGCGCCAGGTCGGCCAGAGAACTGCCCAGGATCATTAGGCCACCTCCCGCTGATCTGATTCCAACTCTCCGCTAGAATACCATTCCCATTGAGGAGAGGCGGGCATAGGGCCTGGAGGGTCTCAGATGAGACAAGGCTGCGCGGTCGGGTCGAGCCAGGCTACCCGACCGCGCAGCGTGCTCGGGGGGTGGGCCGTTGTCCAGGAGAGGGCGAACAAATGGCCCGTATTAGGATAGCAATATTCTGGCGAAAAGCAAGGGCTGGGACGACGTAAACGAGGAAATTTTCGAACTTTTTTCGGCAGGCTAGGAGAAGCCGGGGTCAGGCTGCCAGCCGGGGACGAACTTGCGCCACTCCACCTGTTCGTGCAGGTAGTGGTAGAAGGAGCGATAAGGGTTGTAGGAGGGTCGGGTCGGCGGGCGGATCAGGTGCATCCGCGCTTCCTGGGGGGTGCGGCCGGCCTTGCGGTGGTTGCAGGCCTTGCAGGCGGCCACCACGTTCTCCCAGGCGTGGGTGCCGCCGTTGTGGCGGGGGAGGACGTGATCCAGGGTGAGGTCGCGGGTCTGGCGGTCGCAGTACTGGCAGGTGAAGCGGTCGCGCAGGAAGACATCGCGGCGGCTGAGGCGCCCCTGAGGGCGTGGCCGGTGGATGACAAAGATGAGGCGAATGACCGAGGGGATGGGGAAAACGAAGGAGGGGCTATGAAGATAGCCCCGCCCGTTCTCCAGCACCTCGGCCTTGCCTCGGTCGAGGAGGACGAAGGCACGGCGAGCGTTGCAAACGTTGAGCGGCTCGTAGTTCTGATTAAGCACCAATACGGCCGTGTTAGTCACGGGCGCATAATATCAGAAAGGGGTCGCTGTTGCAATCAGCTTTGACCGAGGCTATAGGGCGTCCACGGCGCTATTGAACTCGCCGGGCAGGAGCTTCAGAAGAGCAGGGCCGCCGTCCAGGAAGAGGGGGGCGATAGCCGAGCCGGCGATGGTGTCGTCCAGGCCAAGGTAGGGGTAGGTGGCGAACAGGATGAGGAACAGCTCAACCAGGACGAGGCCCTTGACAAGGCCGAAGGCGGCGCCTGCCAGGTGGTCGAGCCAGCCCAGGCACAGCAGGCTGGCCGTCTGCTTGAGGAGGATGGCGGCCAACTGTCCGGCCAGGGCCACCGCCCCGAAGAGGATGAGGAAGGAGAGGAGCTTGGCGGCCTTGTCGTTATCGATGAACAGGAGCACGTCGGCGGCGAGGTTATCGTAGTAGTGGCCGGCGGCCAGCACCCCCACCACGACGGCAATCAGGGTCACAACCTCGCGGATGAGGCCTGCCCGGAAGGCGGCGAAGGTGAACCAGGCGATGGCGATAACGATGGCCGCATCGAGCCAGTTCATCGCTCTCTGTTTCCAATAGCTTAGGCGGCTGTCCGCCGACGGCGGGCAAAGCGGCGATGGCTCCATATTAGGAGCGACAGGAGGAGGCCGCCCAGCAGCAAGCTCCCGAGGACATCGCTGGGCCAGTGCACGCCGGCGTGCACTCGCTGTAACCCTGTCAATACTATTAGCGCCAGGCAGGCCAACTGGGCCAGATAGCGCAGGCCCCTCTGGGGAATGACGAGGGCTGCCAGGTAGAAGAGGAGGCCGTAGACCACCACCGCCGTAGTTACGTGCCCACTGGGGAAAGACGAGCCCCCCGCCTTCTCACTCACCTCGACCAGGGCGGCCGATGGCCGCGGTCTGTCGACTAGGGCCTTGACCAGCCCGCTCAGCAGGGGCAGCGGTAGGGCAACCACCAGCCAGAGGGCCTCAGCGGGGCGGGCCAGGAGCCACAGGCCGAGGGCGGCAGCCAGCCCCACCACAGTCACCAGCGGCAGGTCGGCCAGGCGGCTGGCCCAGTCCAGGGCGTCTGTGAAGGGGGCGGCGTTGGCATCCTGGAGGCGATGAGCCAGGCCGAGGTCGCCGGGGAAGTAGTCGGTAGAGGCGGCGAAGGCGGCCAGAACGGCGAACCCCAGCGCCGCCACGAGCCAGGAGAGCCAAAAGATGCCCCGCACTCCCCCTTCGACAGGCTCAGGGCAGGCCCCTTTGAGTGGCTCGAGGCGACGTAACGCGACGGTCTTCAGGTCCATTCCTGGGTCATTATGAGACGGCCCTCAGGTTTACGCAAGCGAGGGCCGATGCTATGATCTGTCCCGCTAGAGGCGGGCCTGGCGAGTTTGGAGACGGAACAAGGTCATTCTGAGCCCTTCGCGCTGGGTCATTGCTCTGAAAATAGAGGGTTGGGTAGCCTTGGAGCGCCTCATCTGTCATGCTGAGCGGAGCGAAGCATCTGGGGCGGGGGGCCGCGTTGACTCCCACAGTGCTAGTTTCGCTCCCCACCGCCAGACCCTTCGCTTCGCCTGCCTGCCGGCAGGCAGGCTCAGGGTGACAGGATTAGATTACGCTCTCAATCGAATCGCGCGAGGATTGGCAGGTAGAGCGAAGAAGGAACAGGGCATAGGGAGTAGGGGGACGAAGATCGACGAGGCCAAGCTGCGGGAACTGCTGGTCGCCCTTCAGTCGGGGACGCTGAGTGTGGACGAGGGGCTGGAGCGCCTGAGGCGCTTGCCCTACGAGGACCTGGGGTTCGCCGAGATCGACCATCACCGGGCGCTGCGCAAGGGCTTTCCGGAGGTGATTCTGGGCGAGGGCAAGACCAGCGAGCAGATCGTGGCCATCGCCGGGGGGCTTTTGAGCCAGGGTGAGCGCCTGCTGGTGACCCGAGTGGACGCCTCGTGCTACGCCGCCCTCAAGGAGAGCATCCCCGACGCCGTCTATCATCCCACCGCCCGGGCGATCGTTGTGGATCGCTGCCGCCAGCCCCTTCTGGCCGGGGTGACCATCGTTTGCGGTGGCACATCCGATCTGCCGGTGGCGGAGGAGGCGGCGGTCACCGCCGAGCTCATGGGCAGCGAGGCGGAGCGGGTGTACGACGTGGGGGTAGCGGGGTTGCACCGTCTGCTGGGCCATCTGGCCGTCCTTCAGGCGGCCAAGGTGGTGGTGGCGGTGGCGGGCATGGAGGGAGCGCTGCCCAGCGTGGTGGCCGGGCTGGTGGCGGCACCGGTCATCGCTGTCCCGACGTCGGTGGGGTATGGAGCTAGCTTCTTGGGTCTGGCGCCCCTGCTGGCGATGCTCAATAGCTGTGCCCCTGGTGTGGCCGTGGTCAACATCGACAACGGGTTTGGGGCTGGCTACCTGGCCGCGGTGATAAATCGCCTGGCCTGGCAGGAGCCTGCCCTGACCCTGAGCCTGCCGAAGGGGAAGGGACGGAAAGACTAGTAGGGGCGCAGCAGGCTGCGCCCGTACTTGAGGGGGAGTATGGTGAAAAGGTTTGCGCTCGCGATGGGGGCTCTGGCACTTCTTGGCGTCGGCCTCACCCTAGCTGGGGCGGCCTGCGGCGACGGCGGAGAGGGTGAAGCCACCCCCACCGCCGCGAGCCCGTCTGTGCCTGCTGGGGTGAAGGCGGTGCTGGAGCAGATGGTCCTGCAACCCGGCGAAGTGCCCGCTGGGTTCACTGCCACCGAGCAGGTGTTCGGCAGCAACGAGCAGGTAGCGGCGGAAAGTGCTGACCCACAAGCGGAGCTGGCCAAGCTCCAGCGATGGGGGCGGATCTGGGGCTATGAGGTGACCTACGAGCCCGGCGGCACCGCCGTCGCCACCGCTACGGCCAGCCCGGGCGCCAGCCAGGTGATTGTCTTCTCTGTGAACAGCGCGGTAAGTCTCTACGAGAGCGCTGAGGGCGCCAGCGCCTCCTTCGCCGAGGCTGCTCAGGCGGCCAGAAGCACCGATTGGCCCGCTCTGTTTACGGGGGCGACGGACCTCCAGGTGCAAGAGCTCTCGGCTCCCGGGCTGGCCGACGAAGTGCTGTGGCTGCGGATCACCGCCAAGGCGGAGGCGCGCGAGCAGACGTTTGCTCAGGACGTTGTCCTCCTCAGGCAAGGCCCGAACCGCGGCACTCTCCAGGTGGCCATGTTTGGCGTCGCTGAGGAGGGCAGACAGCTCGTGGAGCGGATGGCGCGCGCTCAGGTGGAGCACATGGCGAGCGCCGCCCCCTAGAGGCTGCCTTTATGTCGCGGCCCCGCTCTCTATCTGGCCGAACCATGGCCAAGATTGCCTATCTAGACTGCTTCTCCGGCGCCAGCGGCGACATGATCCTGGGCGCCCTTGTGGACCTCGGCCTCTCCCTGGAGAGCCTCAAGGGTGAGCTGGCCAAGCTAGCGCTGTCGGGCTACCGAGTGACCGCCCGCAAGGTGCAACGGGCGGGCCTGGCTGCCACTCAGGTAAGAGTGGCGGTGGAGAAGGAGCAGTCGCCGCGAACGCTGGTGGATATCCTGGGCGTGATCGATGGCAGCCCGCTGCCGGCTGGCGACAAGGCGAAGGGGGCGGCCGTCTTCCGTCGCCTGGCGGAGGCCGAGGCGAAGGTGCACGGCCTGCCGGTGAACGAAACGCACCTGCACGAGGTGGGGGCGGTGGACGCCATCGTGGACGTGATGGGGGCTGTTGTTGGCCTGCGCCTGCTGGGGGTGGAGGAGGTGTTCGCCTCGGCTCTGGCTGCGGGCGGGGGGACGGTCGGCAGTGCCGGTCTGCCCGTGCCAGCCCCGGCCACGCTGGAACTAATGGCTTCCAAGGGAGCCCCCGTTCTGCCCCAGGAGGGCCGGCCGGAGCGGGAGCTGCTGACTCCTACGGGCGCTGCCATCATCACTACGCTGGCAAGCTTCCGACGGCCGGCCATGAACGTCCAGGGAGTGGGCTACGGGGCGGGCAGTCAGGACATCCCCGGCTGGCCGAACGTGCTGCG
>JAUYDU010000096.1 GCA_030691665.1 Chloroflexota bacterium | reverse complement strand
CCCGGCCCACCTAGCGGGCCAATCGCCCTGTACGTTCTGGTGGTGGATGCTGAGACCGGCAACGTCACCGCTACCTCTACATATAGGCACATTGAGAATAGCCCCTTCGCGGTCCCTTCGGACCAGCCGCCCCTTCCAACGCTCACACCAACCCCGATCCCCGGTGGCGCCCCGGCCCACACCCTCTCCTGGGTAGACGACGTCGCTAATCTCGCCACGTATCCCCACGTGGTCTCCGTCATCCTCGGCCGGGTGGTTGGGAAGGTGGGCGAGAACAGGGCGCCCATCGAGGGGGGCGTCGCAGAATGGGTGCGGTATGAGCGATGGCAGGTGGAGGTGGAGCGCTACCTGGTGAACCCCCAGCCGTACCCCGGAGCGACCCTTCAGTTCATAGAGGGCTTCATCCGGCCCGATGGCTCCTGGCTGCCAGCCCGCTTCCCTGTGAGCCTTGACCCTGGCATGCGCGCCGTGTTCTTCCTCACAAAGTCCCTTGGCACGGCCCACGCCGCTCTGGAGGAAGGCACTTTCACGGCCTTCCTTGCCCCTGGCGGAGGTGGGATACGCGAGGTGAGGGACGGGCAGGTATCTACGATTCGACGTGGCCAGAGCGGGTGGGAGCCCCTGGAGGAGTTCGCCACGCGAGTGGTCCAGGCCGCCAAAGAGGCGGGGAAGGATGTGGGCCCTGACAAGCGCCCATAGCTTCCTATTGGGTAGAGAAGGGGTGAGGCCAGGATGCTGGAGGAGGAGACCGTGAGCAGCACGAGCCGGTCTTCGAAAGGCGTGTTTGGAGTACTGGCGATGGTGAGCGTGATCACCCTGACCTTTGCAGCGGCCTGCCAAATCCAGCCGCCGCCAGTTGTCCCTACCCCCACTTCAACAGCAGCTCCGACGCCCACACCGCCACCGACTCCCTCTGAACGGCCCATTCTCACTGAGGCCCAGGCTACCGACTTGGCGACGCGGCAGGCGAACTGGATGGAGCGAATTCCTGGCCAGAACAGACGCGACCCGAAAGCGCGACTGATGACATTGGGGGAGTACCAGGAGCGCTGGGACCGCAGCCGCTCCGTGAGTCACCGGGCGATGCCCGTATGGGTGGTGACGGTTGAGGGGGAGTGGGACAACACACCCGCTGGAGCGATCCCGCCCGAGAGCAAGTTCATCCAGGGCGTGACGGTGATCGAAGCCCATACGGGGCGGGTCTGGACAGGCGACCTCCGCTACAAGCCCATCCGGGTGGAAGAGGCCGTCGGACTGGACCCAGCGTCATTCCCCGCCTACCCCCTCGAGGTCCGGCTCTCCAACGCCAAGGAAGCGGTTGAGTTCCCTGTGTCTGAGCCGGGCTACGTCCCGGATGGCTTCTCCCTAGAGCGAGTGACGCTGGAGATCACAGACCCCTTGTCGGAAGCGCTGCCTGAAGGCGCCGTCCACCAGATGCGGCAGGCCGCGGTCTTTCACTACGCCGATGCGCTCGGACACCGCTTCCAGCTCATCCAGGCCTACGGTAGCCTCTTTGTCGGGGTACTGGATGGCGCCAAGCGAGCGACGGTTTGGGGCAGGGAGGCCTGGAGCGGGGGCGATCCCGGCAAGCTGACGTGGCTGGCATGGGCTGCTGGCTTCCCGATCCCCTCCATGCCGAGGTCCATCACCCCCGTGACGTACGCTCTGCGCTCTCCTGACGGCTCAGTACCCCTGGATGCGCTTTTCAAGGTTGCCGAGTCGCTGCCAGCGGGCCAGCAGCTTCCCACGCCAACGCCGGCGCCGACGTCAACACCGACGCCACGGCAGGATTGGGGCCCATCGGGCTCTCCCTTCCGCCTCGACCTGAACAACGGGGTCGTGGCGAGCTTCGAGTGGTACGGCCCTCAGGAGAAAGCCGCGTTCATCACCCACGTGCCCTCAGGCGCACAGGCGAAGGTGGACGAGAGCGGCCAGGTGCTGGGACGTCACGATGGACGCGGCGATGGGAAGGCGACTTTGGATGCGCTACTGGCCGACCAGGACGTCATGCGCACGATCCTTGATGGGCTAGCTGCCATCAAGAGGGCGCCGCAGTCAACCGTCGACTGGATTAACTTCATCAAGTTCGAGGGCATAACGTACCTGGCGAGACGTGGGCTTGGCTACCTTAGGATTCCTGGCGAAGGGGAGCTCACCGAGGCCGATCTGGGCGACGAACTCTATCGCGTCGCGTTCAGGGTCGCGGACCGCGCAGGGCCGGGCTATTGGGTCCAGGATGGAGATGCGGGTTATCTGTCGCCTGGCACCCCCGTCTATGCTATCAGGGGCTTCGGGCCCCAGTTCCGGCTTGCGGCGTTCCAGGACGGGAGCGTCGTCATCTTCGAGGCGGACACCAACCCCAACGCGAGGACAGGCACCGATCTGTTAGACATCGAGGGGAAGGTGCGGGCGGTGGCCTTCTACGATGGCGACGGCCTGACGAGGGAGGTGGACCGCATCGACGATCCGGCACAGGTCGCCGATATGGTAAGGATGGTGTTGGCCGCTCCGGTGGATCAGACGCAACTGGACAAGGGTGACAAGAAGTACCTGGTCGCTTTCCTCCTGAACGACGGGTCGGCCTCGACCAGGTGGTACCGAACGGAATCGGCGCGCCTATCACGCGGCATTCAAGTTCCACGCGAATTCGAGGCGTATTTGGGCACGGCTCGCTAGACCAACCACAGGCCGGCGTCCGGGGTCTCAAAGCCCAGTCGACTGAAAGCACCTCCGCGTAGGAGAAAGAGATGAGTAGCCAGGCTGAGTGGAGCCAGGGCGGAAGCCGAAAGAACTGGCCGCACCGCTTTGTGACCTTCGCCGCCTTGATGGCCGTGGCGGCCCTAGTCGCCATCGGCTACAGGTTCTTCGTGTCCGAGTCCTTTGGGAAGCCCTACGCGGCGTCACTAGCACGCCTGGCCAGCGAGTCGGAGGGCATCAGGGGGCTGGGCATTGCGCTGGTTCGG
>JAUYDU010000079.1 GCA_030691665.1 Chloroflexota bacterium | reverse complement strand
CAACCCGGAGGACTACACCAACCGCGGCCGTATCATCACGCCCCTCAAGGACCGGTACGGCGCCCAGATTCGCACCCACTACCCGCGCACCATCGAGGACGAGATACGCATCATGGAGCAGGAGCGCTCCCGCTTCCCCATCGAGGAGCGGCTCCTCATCCCGCCGTATATCACCGAGGTCATCGCCGAGATTACCGCCCTGGCGCGCCGCAGCCCGGACATCAACCAGCGCTCCGGCGTCAGCGTGCGCGTCTCCATCGCCAACTACGAGACGGTCATTGCCAACGCCACCCGCCGCGCCATACGCCTGAACGAGGAGCACGTCGTCCCACGGGTGAGCGACCTCCCCTTCATCGTCGCCTCCTTCACCGGCAAAATCGAGCTGGAGACGTTCGAAGAGGGGCGCGAAACCCGCGTGCTGGACGAACTGACCAAGAAGGCGCTCCTGACCGTCTTCAACAAGCGGTTCCACGTCAAGGAGCTGGAGCCCGTGGTGCGTCTCTTCGAGGCCGGGCTGGCCCTGGAGGTGGGCAGCGAGGCCACGCCCGAGCTCCTGGCGTCCACCGTCGAGTTCGTCCTGGAGGGCCTCCATCTCAACCGCCGCCTCAACCGTGACAGGATGGAGCGGGGCTTCCGCTACAGGAGCTAGTGTACTGCTTCTAACGCTTCATTAGCCTGGGAAACCCTGGCGAGGTTGGTATGGCTCTCATGGCCAGGGGTTGCTGTTACTAACGACATTTGAGTAGCACTACACTAGCGCCTCTCGATAGTCTAAGTGCCGCCCCCTGAAGGCGGTGGCATCATGCCCCGCCCTATGGTCACCAACCAAATAAAGTGACCATTTCTCAGGAAGGTGCAGGGAGCAGTAGTTGACATTAGACCGACATACGCCTTCTCAGGGCCTTTCGCCAACTGATGGCTAATACGAAACTCAGGCCCATAACACCCCTAGCTGCCGACCTTCGGCTGAGACACCCGTATCCCCACACGCTTGTCGAACACCTACCAAGACGTGGTAGAATCGCAGCACTCTATCTAGCACGACAGCGTGTCGAGGTTACTGCCCCCCGCTCTTGGCACTGCCTCTCGCCTGTCTAGACTAGAACCAAGGTGGGAACTACATCGTATCTCGTGGGTCATATGGCACATCACGGCGACTCTGCGGGTTTCACCTTGGCGTTAGTTTAGGTGACAAGCTACAAGCTCCGTGTTTTGAGAGGCCAGGGTAGTCCCCCAATGGGCAATCGCTGTCCATGAGCGTGGGAGGGTAACGACATGACGCAACGTTCAGGCCAGGAATGGCCTAACCCTGACAGCCACGCAGAGGTCCGCATCCAGCAGGCGCTACGTAATCACGGAACCGAGCTTAACCTGTCAAACCTGGATTTGACGGAGCTGCCGGAGTCGCTGGGCGAGCTCTCCTCCCTCAAGAACCTCTACCTTAGTGCCAACCAACTGACGGAGCTGCCGGAGTCGCTGGGCGAGCTCTCCTCCCTCCAGCACCTCGACCTTTCTGGCAACCAACTGACGGAGCTGCCGGAGTCACTGGGCCAGCTCTCCTCCCTCCAGCACCTCGACCTTTTTGACAACCGACTGACGGAGCTGCCGGAGTCGCTGGGCCGGCTCTCCTCCCTCAAGAACCTTGCCCTTGCCGTCAACCGACTGACGGCGCTGCCGGAGTCGCTGGGCCAGCTCTCCTCCCTCCAGCACCTGGACCTTTCTGGCAACCGACTGACGGCGCTGCCGGAATCGCTGGGCCAGCTCTCCTCCCTCCAGCACCTGAACCTTTCTGGCAACCGACTGACGGCGCTGCCGGAGACCCTGGGCCGGCTCTCCTCCCTCCAGCACCTGGACCTTTCTGGCAACCAACTGACGGCGCTGCCGGAGTCGCTGGGCCAGCTCTCCTCCCTCCAGTCCCTTCACCTCTCTCACAACCAACTGACGGCGTTGCCGGACTTCCTGACAGAACTGACGGCGCTAGGCCAACTCTTCCTCCATGCAAACCCTGGCCTGAAGATCCCGGAGGATGTGCTGGGGGCAACGATTCAAGACGTCAGGTCGCGACGTGCTCGCCCTGCAACCCCAAAGGACATCCTCAGCTACTACGTTCGTACCAGACAAGCGTCCCGGCCCCTGAACGAGGCCAAGCTCATCCTGGTGGGACGGGGCGGTGTGGGGAAGACCTCCCTGGTGCGCCGCCTGGTGGAGAACAGGTTTGACGAGAAACAGCCCCAGACCAAGGGGATCGCCATCACCAACTGGGAGATGAGCTTGTCCGCCAGGGAGACGGCGAGGCTGAACATCTGGGACTTTGGCGGCCAAGAGATCATGCACGCCACGCATCAGCTTTTCATGACACAGCGCAGCCTGTACCTGGTAGTCGTCAGCGGGCGCGAAGGGAACGAGGAGCCTGACGCCGACTATTGGCTGAAGCTCATTGAGCGTCTTGGTGCACGCTCTCCCACCATTGTGGTCCTCAACAAGTTCAAAGAAGTTCCCTTTGACCTGAACCGCCGTGCTCTCAAGCAGAAGTATCCGTTCATCAAAGAATTTGTAGAAACAGACTGTGCTGATGGTACCGGCAGAGACGATCTCCTTCAAGCCCTTCGCAGCGAGACGGACCGCCTGGAGCACCTGCGGGACCCTTTCCCCGCAAGCTGGTTCGCTATCAAGGACCGCCTTGCTGGAATGAAGGAGAACTACCTGAGCTATACCCAGTATCAACAGGAGTGCACCAGGTTGGGGGAGAAAGACCCCAGCGTTCAGGACGGTTTGGCAGACAATCTACACAATCTTGGCATCGTCCTGAGCTTCCGCGACTCCCCAAGGCTCCGGTCCACCCACGTCCTGAACCCCCATTGGCTCACCAATGGCATCTACCAGGTCGTCAATTCCCACCTCCTGGAGGCTCAAAGGGGAGAGATCAACCTGGCCCAGATTGATGCTATCCTTGACAGGACGCAGTACCCACCGGACATGCAGGCCTATGTTCTTGACCTGATGAAGCGGTTTGAGCTGTGCTTCGCCTTCCCAGACAACGCCGACCACTATCTTGTACCCGAGCTTCTGGATAAGCAGGAGCCTCCCGAGGTCCCCGAGTTCAAGCCGGAGCAATGTCTGGGCTTCCAGTATCACTACGCTGTGCTGCCCCAGGGCCTCTTGCCTCGTTTCATCGTAAGGACACACACCCAGAGCGCCGGACTGCCCCGCTGGCATACCGGCGTTGTTCTGGCATTTGAGGGGTGCCGCGCCTTGGTGAAGGTGGACGGAGCAGACAAAAAGGTGCACATCCTGGTGAACGGCCCCACGAACGCCAGACGCCGCTTGCTGGCAGTCATACGCTCCGATTTCGAGGACATTCACGCATCTATCGAAGGTTTGGAACCTCAGGCAATGGTACCGCTGCCTACCTGCCCTCAAGCTGCGATTCCCTACGAGAAGCTCACCGCCCTAGAAAACGCGAGGGTTAATGAATTTCACGAAGTCGTGGAGGGCACAGTCATACAGGTCAATGTCCGGGACATGCTCAACGGCGTAGACCTTGAAGGCGCTCGCACGAGAGGAGTGCATCCAGGCATGGCGAGGAGCACTATACGGCTTTTCTACAGCTACTCTCACAAAGACGAGGCTCTTCGCGATGAGCTTGAAACCCACCTGAAGCTCATGCAACGCCAGGGATTGCTGGAGACCTGGCACGACCGCAGGATTGCCCCAGGCGATGACTGGAAGGGCCAGATTGACGACAACTTGGAGCGGGCAGACGTCATCTTGCTGCTCGTGAGCGCCGACTTCATTGCCTCAGACTACTGCTATGACGTAGAGATGACACGAGCATTGGAGCGAGAGGCGAAGGGAGAGGTAAAGGTTATTCCTGTGATTCTTCGCGACGTGAATTGGCGCAACGCTCCGTTTGCCCGCTTGCAAGCGTTGCCGAAGGATGGCAGAGCTGTGACTTTGTGGCCTGACAGGGACACAGCATGGCGCGACGTTTCTGAAGGCATTGAACGGGTTGTCAAGACGCTCCGCTCGAAGTAAGGGCGCAAGGCTTTGCACCATGTAGTGGGACGCTAGAGAGTGGTCCCGCGAACGCGGTGCGTTGGAGCAGTTGGGCGTACCGCGTGCCCACCCAGTCCCACGAGGAGTACGCCGCACGTCGCCAACCTCCCTTGGATCTCGCACGGGGTCGGGGCCCGATCGGCTGGCATACCGCGCCTCCTCCGCAAACACGCCAATGCCCTCCTCCATCATTCTGTTGCGGTCCAGGGTCTCTACCCGCCTTCCTCTACCAGCCCCCGATGCAGCCTAGCACGCGCCGCCATAGCTGCAATAGGCCGAAGGCAACTGTAGTGGGGTGGCGACTCAACAAGACACGCTCGCTGGTAGAGTTCCTACATCAGCTTGGAGACCTGCTTCTCCTCGCCCAGGATGCCTCGCGGCCTCAGAAGCAAGACAAGGACGAGTAGCAGCCCTATCAGGAAGAATCGGACGAAGGGGGCGCGGGACTCCAGCGCCGCCGGGAGGATGCGCCCCGTCATCGCCTCGGTGCCCGACCAGATGCCCCACACAACGAAGGCGCCCAGGATAGCGCCTCGGTTGTTCCCGCTCCCTCCCACGATGAGCATGACCCAGATGATGAAGGTACCGAACAGCGGGTTGAAATCGCTGGGGGTTATGACCCGCACCTGGTGGGCGTAGAGCGCGCCGCCGATGCCCATTATCGCGGCGCCCAGCACGAGCGCCTGGAGCTTGTAGCGGAACACGCTCTTCCCGCTGGCCTCAGCCACCGCCTCGTCCTCCCGGACAGCGCGCAGCACGCGCCCCCACGGCGAGCGGATGCCGCGTTCCAGCAGTATGTAGATTGCCACCAGGAACGCCGCGGCGATGGCGAGGTAGACGTAGTTGTAGTAGGCGGGCGCTACCAGGCTGCCCAGCGGCGCCCTGATACCTACCAGACCATTGGCCCCGTTGGCCAGCCACTCCTCGTTCTCTAGTATCAGCCGCACCGCCTCGGCGATGCCTATGGTGGCGATTGCCAGATAGTCCTCCCGCAGCCGTAGCGTCAGCAGGCCGATGAGCAGCGCCACCAGGCCGGCCACCACTCCGGCGGCTATCACTCCTACCAGGAACGGCTGGTTGAGGCCGATAATCTGGTGCACGTACTGGGCGTACACCCCCGTGGGCTTGGGCAGTGTCACCAGGGCGGCGGTGTAGGCGCCCAGTGAGAAGAAGGCCGCGACGCCAAAGTTGAACAGGCCCGTGTACCCCCAGTGGACGTTCAGGCCCAGGGAGAAGATGGC
>JAUYDU010000066.1 GCA_030691665.1 Chloroflexota bacterium | reverse complement strand
CCTCGGCCAGGAGTGGATTGCGGCAGGCGATGAGCCGCTCCCTTGGGTAGTCCGGGGAGCTGATCTCCGCCAGGTCCTGCTGGTCGAAGTGGGAGAGCTGAAGCGCCCCCGTCTCCACCAGTGCGCGGATGGCCGGCGCCCGTAGCGCCGTGATCCAGCCCAGCCCCTCTGAAGCCAGGTCCCCTTTGAGCAGGACATCCGTGAGGACTCCACGGTCCCCTACCAGCACCACGCGTCGCACCCCGAACCGCTCCCGGAGCTTCTCCACCTGGCTGCGCACTGTGGTGGAATCCACAGTGTTCCCCGAGAACACCTCCACCGCCACGGGGATTCCTTCCCGGATGCACACCAGCCCAATGCGGACCTGGCGGTACCGGCGCCGCCCATTGCCTTCCCGTGGAAAGCCGAAATTGGCCAGGGAGCAGTGGCTGCCGGTGTAGGCGGCGGAGGTCAGGTCGTACAGTACCAGGCAGCCGTCGGTAAGATGCCGCTTCGCCAGCTTGCGCTCGATCCGGGCCTGCTGGGTGCCCAGCCAGTCCAGGGCCGCGTAGAGCTCGTCTTCGTCCACGTCGCCTACCTGGAGAAGCTCCCCCAGGCTAGTGAACTGGGTCTCTTCCTGCAGGCCCCGGGCGGTGGCCAGCTTGGAGGCGGGCTGGAGGATCCGGGCCACCACCATGGCCAGGACCAGATTCCGCTGGCGTGCCGGGCGCGGGTCCAGCAGCCGCTCCAGGCCCAACTGCCGCGCTGTGCCCAGCACGGCGGCGACGTGCCCGTGGGGGAGGCTGCGGCGGATCTCGAAGCCGCTGTCGGGGACGAAACGCTCTCCCTGCAAGGTGCGGCGGAGCACGTCAATGGCATCAGGCGGGAGGTGTGAGAGGTTGCCATGGGTGCGGTGCTTGACCTTGCCCCCATCGCGATAGGTGCTCCGCAGGTAGTGGTGCTCGTACACCTTGCCCTGGTAGGTGTTGCGGATGGTGTCGACATGCACCGCTGGTCGCTCAGCGCCGTGTTTGGCTACCGCTCTCATTGCCTTGCCCATACACACAGTATAGCGCATCCAGTGGTCTTTGTCAAGATGTATTTGGCTACATTCACATGACAAAGCCAATCTGGTCTATATCTGCAAGGCCAGGGAACTTTGGTCTAGGGGTAGAGCAGTGACTGCCCTGGGACAGGGAGATGTGTACAAGTCTTCTTCATTCTCGCCGCGGGGAGGCAAGGGAGCCAAAGACAACGAACCACTCCCCCGATGTGGCATCGGGGGCAGGATGGGGGCCGGGCGACCGGGGTAGACGCGCCGTGGAGTTCAAGGTCCCATTTACATCGGGACGTCCCTGCGACCGGCATATAGTGCCATCGGTAGCATGCGGCATCCTGTGCCCCGGTGCTTCGCCCTACTATGGGGATTGGCAGGTGAGCGTCCTGCTATCTGAGACTCTTGTAGTATCCATCCTCACAAAGCCATCGACCGTCACCGTCTTGCAAGGCGGAGGGCGGGTGTGTCAACAAAAAGACGCAGGCAATAACACGTGCGACGCCGGGGGACAACCGACACAGTCGCGCGTGTCCGCGGTCTCTTCTATTTGGCCTGCACCAATGTCAGCTTCAATGTCCCGGTGTAATCTACGCTCTTCTCCGAGTCTTTGTACGTGCCGGTGATATCCAAGCTCTCGCCTGTTGGCTTGAGGAACCGTTTGGATAGGAGGCCCGCGTTGGGGTAGCCGGAATCAACAGGGCTGCCCTGGTAAAGATGGGACATGACCATTTGGGCGATGTTTGCGGGGCCGGGGCCGTGTCCACACCAGCCCGAGAAGGACTGATAGGAAGGTCCACTGAAGCGGAGTTGAATGCTCTCGGTGCCGTCCGCCGCCTTCTTGGGCGTGCCGCTGACTGTGAAGCCCTTCAGTGTGCCACTGGCCGAGCCTTGCTCATTGGTTGCGTAAACAGGATTGGGGTTCTTTTGTGTGTATGTGCAGGAGCCCTGGAAATTTCCTGATGTAGAAGTAGGTACTCCTGACATGGTCATATTGGGGAAGTCAACGCTGAAAGAGATGGTCTCCTGGTCGTTCACCTGGTACGAGCCTGGAGCACTCACCATATTCAGCTTTGCCGTAAAGCTGACGGACACGCTGTAGATGCTTAAGCCGGCGGAAGGCCCAGTTGGAGTTGTGGCCGTAGGAGTCGGCGTAAGAGTAGGGGTCCGGCTGGGGCTGGGAGTAGGGGGCCGGGTAGGGCTGGGAGTGGGCGTCGGCTTGACGAACGGGTTAGCGCAGTCGGCGAGACCGCCCGCGCCGGCCCGGCTGGCCTGGAAGCACCCCTTGAGGTCTGGGCTCCACGTCATGGTACCGCTCATGAGGTCGGTGGTGAAGCTGCCGACCAAGTCAATGCCCTGGCCAGCATTGATCTGGACCCGGCTGGAGCTGACCGTCCCCTTCAGGATAAGCGAGATAGGGTCGGTGTTGGGAGGACAGGTGACCTCCGCCCTCAAAGGCACACCCTTGCTGAAAGTCACCTGACCCGTGCCAGCAATGTCGCTGCCGTTCTGCTTGATGTTCAGCACCAGCGGCCCCGACCACTGGCAGTCCTGGTCGTCGGCCCGCACGAGATTCATGCCGCCACGCCAGGTGCCGGTGAGGTCTCGAGCGGGGTCTATGGTGCTCTCTGGCCGCGGCGTCGGGGTGGGCGTTGCTTTCGGCGGGAACTTCTGGCCCGCCACTTCCAACGCTGTCCTCAGCGTATCGGAGCCATAGGGGTCCTCGATGATGGGCACAAGCAGCGTGGTTCCGTTGGCCGTCGTGACCTCCCGCAGCGGTGAGACCCTCGGGTCGAATAGAGTCTGGCGGACCTGGGCAGGCGTGAGGTCCGGCCGCTGCCGAGAGATTGCATTCACCAGATACTCGACCTGTGGGGCGCCGAACGAGGTGCCACCCAGGACGCAGCCCTCCTCCGGACAGTCCCGGGACAAGAAGCGGAATGTGGATGGCACGTACAGCATGTCCCTGGTGTCAATGGAGTAGTTGCTCTGGGAATCGATGTTCCCGTCTTCGTCAATAGAGCCTACCAGCAACACGTTGTCCCGTTTGGGATGGGCCTGGATTGCGCCCATCACGCCGGTCATGTTGAAGCCGTCATTGCCCGCTGCCTGGATGACCACCGCCTTGTCGCCAGCAGGCCCCGCGCCTTGCAGGATGGTGAGGAGGTTCTCCAGGTTGATCCGCTCCATGTCAGCCTTTACCTGGGGGTCATTGTGGCCTGGGGGCCCCATGGACAGGTTGACGGTGGTGACGCCCTGGCGCTTCTGGGCGGCCCACAGGGCCCTGGCCACGTAGATAAGCTTGTATTCTCCGGGGCTGGCCACCGCTCCCACATCTACGCCGACCACCTCCCCCGCCTGCTGTTGGCCCTCGTTCCGGCTCAGGTACTGGACCAGGTCACCGTGCGTGCCTGCGTTTCTAACGTCCGTGGTGGGCTCCATCTCAGCCGTAAGGTAGACGCGCAAACCGGTATCCGTCTCCTCGCAGTTTGAGATGCACACAGGTCTGTTGAAAAAGTCCACTTGGAACCGGCTGGTGGTCGCTGGCAAGTCCGCCGACCCCCCAGGCGACACCTTGTCCCTTGGGACTTCGATGAAATCCGGATAGGCCAGCAGCGTCTGGGGAGCCACGGCGGCGATGAACCGCGCCTCGTCACCAGGTTGTACCTGCGCCCAATACATGCCAACCGCAGGGATCTGGGCGACTACGTGGGCCCCCTGGGCCTCCACGAGTTTGTTCACGGCGGGGACGGCAGTCCCTGGAGACACGCGTAGTGCCACGCGTCCGGGGTAGGCGGAAGGAAAAGAGACGCTGTGGGAGGAGCCGTCCAGGTTGAGCGTGAATACCACCTCCGAGGCCTTGACGTCTGTTACGAAGCTGCCGTAAGGACTGGCGTCGTCTGTGAGGATGCCGTCCACCAGCGAGGTGGGGGGCGAAGGGAGGGCGTACTCCTCACTGGAAAAGCAGCTATACATGGCACTGAGAACTAGAATGAGCTCCGGTCCCGGGCCTCCTGGCCCTCCCCCGCCTCCCAAGGCAACGAGGCTGAGGAAGCTCACGCCCCGGAGCTTGTCTGCGACGCAGGCGGCGCTCTTCTCGCTGACTCCCTGGCCGACGACCATGCCCAGCACCGCTCGCCGCGCCGTCTCTTCACTGATACAGCCCAGTAGCTTTGCGCGGTCCTCCGGCGAAAGGTTCTCCTCGTCAACGACTGCGAGGAGGCGCTGGGGGCCAAAGGCCCGCTCAAGACACGCCCGCTCGCTCGTGGGAATCGCCTGCAGGAATGCCTGCGGGTCCTTCGCCGGGTCCACAGTGATGAGCCCGGGGGTAGGCGTGGGGGTGGGGACCGGAGTCGGAGTGGGAGTGGGAGTTGGTGTCGGTGTTGGCGTGGGCGTCGAAGTTGGCGTGGGCGTCGGAGTTGGAGTAGGTGTGGGCAGTGAGGTCTCACAGGCAATGGCTAGCAACAGGATTCCCAGCGTAATGAGTCCAAGCCACGGCCGCCAACATCCTGTCGGGTGACGGTACATCCCCTGGCTCCTTTCACGTGCGTTGGCTGGGCCCTCGCCTCAAGGAGCGACTCCGCTCCTTCGGTGTGGCCCTGTTCAGTCTCCCCCGGCCAGAAGCACTCCCACCGGGATTTCCCATTTGGCGCTGGCCCTGACCCTCTGCCAGGGCAGAAATTGAACAAGCACATGATACCCCCGCCTTCTGGCGTGTCAACTGCCTGTCCCCGCCCAGCGCCCACGCTTGCGGGCGCTTCCAACGCTTTCCTGGACCATTCCGGTGGCGGCTCTGTGCTCTTCACCGGCGGTGGCCCCCGTTGAGGCAAACACTGCCCCATTAGCCACCACCCCACTCCTGCGGCGCTAGCGGTGCCCAGCTAGCCGGGCACCGGGCACAGCCCGGCGATCCGCTCCAAGCCCCCCTGGAACACCTGCCGGGGGGACAGCCATTTCGGGAAGGCGGACGCAGTCGGTCCTCGATCGTTAGTGTCGAAGGCCTCTGCGCGGTGCCGGTTCTCCCACCCCACCGGTCGCGGCCGGGGGGGCCAATGGTTGCACAGTCCGCTGAAAAGTCCAGTCGTTCTGCCGTTGGCGCTCCGCAGCGCTAGTTGATGCAACTGCTCCGGCTTGACCGCTCCTGAGATGGCTCCAGAAGGGCTACGTTGCCGAGAGGCGAAGGGGCGTCATTAGGCCAAGGCTGGTCGGGGCCGTACCGCCATGGCTTTTGGTTGAATTCTGTGAATGGCCGTGACCTCCCCGCGGGCGATTGGGACCAGGTCTCTCTCTTTCTCCTGTTGGCTTGACGGACCTTCCGATCCGTGGTAGTATGTAGTTAACACTA
>JAUYDU010000017.1 GCA_030691665.1 Chloroflexota bacterium | reverse complement strand
GTAGTCATCCCGCTATATTCTAGCAGAGGAAGCGGACAAGGGTCACGTGGCAGGGGTCAGGGGGCCTAAAGGCGGCCGGGGAGGCTTCTAAAAAGAAAAGGCGGGTCGCCAAGGGCGGGAGGGGGTCCGGCCCTCTTTTCCGGAAAGTTTCTCTCCGTGGAGCCGCCATAAGTTAAGACGCGCCAGACCCCCAAAACGAAACAGGCCGTCAGGGGCCCCACCACCAGTCAGACCAGCCGTCCGGCACCGCATTGTCGGTGAGGGGGGTCTGGCCCGAGCCGTCGGCGTTCATGACGAAGATCTCATCCGTCGGGGCGAAGGACTCGTCGGTCCTGCGGCCGCGGCCGGAGGTGAAGGCGATGCGGGCGCCATCGGGAGACCAGGTGGGCCACCAGTCCAGGGCAGGGTTATCGGTCAGGCGCGTCTGCTCCGTACCGTCGGCAGCCATGACGTAGATGTCGAGGCTGCCGTGGCGCTGGGTAGCGAAAGCGATGCGGGCGCCGTCGGGGGACCAGGCGGGGTCTTCGTCGCGGGCGGGGTCGTCGGTAAGGCGGGTCTGGCCGGAGCCGTCGGCCTGCATGACGTAGATGTCGATGTTGCCGCCGCGGTCGGAGACGAAGGCGATGCGGCTGCCGTCGGGGGACCAGGCGGGATTGGAGTCAGACGCCGGATCGTCGGTGAGCCGGGTCTCACCAGAGTCATCGGCGTTGATGAGGTAGACCTCGTCGTTGCCATCGCGGTCCGAGACAAAGGCGATGCGGGTGCCGTCGGGCGACCAGGCGGGGTCTTCGTCGCGAGCGGGGTTATCGGTAAGGCGGGTTTGGCCGGAGCCGTCGGCGTTCATGACGTAGATGTCGATGTTCCCGTCGCGGTCGGAGGCGAAGGCGATGCGGGTGCCGCCGGGCGACCAGGCGGGCCGCCAGTCCAGGGCGGCGTTGTCGGTGAGGCGCACCTGGCCCGAGCCGTCGGCGTTCATGGCGTAGATCTCGTAGTTGTCGTCGCGGCGCGAGGCGAAGACGATACGGTCGCTGGTCAGGGGCGCCGGTGGTATCGTCGGCGTGGGCGTGGCGGTGGGGGAAGCGCTTGTGGCTGGCGGCGCCACCGTGGCCGTGGCGGTGGGGGGAGCGCTGGTGGCGGGCAGCAGTTCATCCTGGCCGCCGCAGGCCGCCATCGCCAGCGCCCAGACAGCGAGAACTAGACCCGCGATCGCCGCCGCCCGCATCAGCGCGCCGGGTGGCGAACGGCCCGGTACAGGGCCACGGGGGAGCCGAGACCTCTCATGGCAATCCGGGGCCATTGTAGCAGACCAGCCTGCCTGCAGGCGCGGGCGGGCGATCTGACAACGGATGGAGAACGGATAAGCGGATGGGCGGGCCAGGCCTATTGTATCAGAGCAAGCGGGCAAGGGTCACGTGGCAGGGGGGAAGGACGGCCCCCAGAATGCACGATGCGGCAGCGGGCGAGAAACGCGCGCTGCTAATTAAGCGTTCTTCATCAAGCAGCCTAGTTAATTAAGGACCGATGCCTGGCGCTTAACTAGCGCATTCTGAGGGACGTGCCAAGGGTACACTAATTAACGAGCTTTTACCAGGCACAGGACTTGATTAAGCGAAAGGAATTCTGCTTAAATAGCGGTAGGGAGAGGACGGGGTATCATCATGGACGCAGGTCGTGCTGGGACTTATATCCGACAACCCACGGGCTACCGGGCCTTCATTCCTAAGCCATTGCCAGTTGATCCGCCCTTGATTATCGATCAGGAGCTCTGGGCCACCTTGTCTAGTGCGGATAGGGCACTGGGCAGACTGGACGGGGCGACGGAGGTCCTACCAAACCCCTATCTCTTCGTTGCCATGTACACTCGTCGCGAGGCGGTACTAAGCTCGCAGATCGAGGGCACGCAGGCCTCCCTGGTTGAAGTGCTGGAATATGAAGCTGCCGCGGCACGGAAGGGATTGCGTGGCGACGTGGCCGAAGTGGTGAACTACGTTCGCGCGATGAACCATGGCTTGGAACGGCTGGAGTCTTTGCCGGTGTCTTTACGCCTTATCAGGGAGATCCATGAGGAACTGTTGACAGACGCGCGTGGTGGTCGTCGATCGCCGGGCGAATTCCGGAGAACTCAAAACTGGATCGGCCCGCCAGGATGTACCCTCGCGCAGGCCGCCTTTGTTCCTCCGCCAGCCCACGAGATGATGACCGCCCTGGGCGATCTGGAGGCCTTCCTTCACGCTGACGTTGATCTGCCGATCCTTGTGAACGTCGGACTGGTTCACGCCCAGTTCGAGACGATTCATCCTTTCATAGATGGCAACGGCCGAGTTGGCCGTCTGCTGATTACATTCCTGCTGTGCCAGCGCAAGATCTTGCGCCAGCCCCTTCTCTATCTAAGCCTTTACCTTACCCGGCACAAGCTCGAGTACTACGAACGGTTGATGGCGATTCGAGACTACGGCGACTGGGAAGGGTGGCTGAAGTTCTTCTTGCGGGGGGTAGCCGAGGTGGCCAACCAGGCGACAGATACAGCCAGGAGGATTCTTGAGCTGCGGGAAGAGCACCGGCACTTCGTATCGGAGCTGATCCGGGGCAGCACCAACGGGCTGCGGTTGCTTGACCTTTTGTACGAGCAGCCGATCGTATCGGCGCGCTTGGTGGCCCGTGAGCTGGCCGTCAGCAATCCTACGGCGAACAGCTTGGTAAATCAGTTTAAGAATGCAGGCCTGCTAATTGAGACGACCGGTCGCCATCGGAACAGGCTGTTTGGCTACGGGAGTTATCTCTCCCTGTTCGAGGACGACCTGCCGCATCCTGCTGAGGAACCCGCGGAAGCCGAGCAGCCCGTTACGGCCTCGGATTAGCCGCTAAGTCCACCGCCCGTCACACCTCGCGGAACTCGCCCTCCACGGTGCCTTCTTCGGCGGGGCCCTCGCCCTCGGGGCCGGGCGGCGCACCCTCCGGCGGCGGCTGAGCGCCGGGCTGGCCGTAGACGTGGGCGCCCAGGCGCTGCATGGCCTCCGATAGGGCGTTCGTGGCGGTGCGCACGGCGTCGGTGTCGGTGCCCTGGAGGGCATCGCGCAGGGCCTTGACCTTGGCCTCGACTTCGGTGCGCAGGTCGGCGGGCACCTTATCCCCCAGGTCGCGCAGGGTCTTGTCGACGGTGTAGGCCAGGGAGTCGGCCTGGTTGCGCAGCTCGATCTCCTCGCGGCGGCGGCGGTCCTCCTCGGCGTAGGTCTCGGACTCCTGCTTCATCCGCTCGACTTCGTCCTTGGAGAGGCCGGAGCCGGCGACGATGGTGATCTTCTGCTCGCGGCCGGTGCCCTTGTCGCGGGCGCTGACGTTGAGGATGCCGTTGGCGTCGATGTCGAAGGTGACATCGATCTGAGGCATGCCGCGGGGCGCCGGTAGGATGCCGTCGAGGACGAAGCGGGCGAGGGACTTGTTGTCGGCGGCCATAGCGCGCTCGCCCTGGAAGACGTGGATCTCGACGCTGGGCTGACCATCGGAGGCGGTGGTGAAGGTCTGGCTCTTGGCGGTGGGGATGGTGGTGTTGCGGGGGATGATAGGGGTGGCGACGCCGCCCAGGGTCTCGATGCCGAGGGTGAGGGGGGTGACGTCCAGGAGGAGGATGTCGCGCACCTCGCCCTTGAGGACGCCGGCCTGGATGGCGGCGCCCACGGCCACCACCTCGTCGGGGTTGACACCCTTATGGGGCTCGCGGCCGAAGAACTTCTGGACGGTCTCCTGGACGAGGGGCATGCGGGTCTGGCCGCCGACCAGGATGACCTCGCCGACCTGGGCGGCAGTGACGGCGGCGTCCTCGAGGGCCTGGCGGCAGGGGCCGATGGTCTGCTCGACCAGTTCGCCCACCAGTTGCTCGAGCTTGGCCCGGGTGAGGACGATGGTCATGTGTTTGGGGCCGCTGGCATCGGCGGTGATGAAGGGGAGGTTAATCTCGGTCTGCAAGACGGTGGAGAGCTCGACCTTGGCCTTCTCGGCGGCCTCCTTGAGGCGCTGGAGGGCCATGCGGTCTTGCTTGAGGTCGATGCCCTGGTCGCGCTTGAACTCCTGGCAGAGCCACTCGATGACGCGCTGGTCGAAGTCGTCGCCGCCGAGGTGGGTATCGCCGTTGGTGGACTTGACGTGGAAGGTGCCCTCGCCGATCTCCAGGATGGAGATGTCGAAGGTGCCGCCGCCCAGGTCGTAGACGGCGATGACCTTCTCCTCTTTCTTGTCCAGGCCGTAGGCGAGGGAGGCAGCGGTGGGCTCGTTGATGATGCGCAGGACCTTGAGGCCG
>JAUYDU010000512.1 GCA_030691665.1 Chloroflexota bacterium | reverse complement strand
CAGACGCTTCGCGTCCTCCACCACCTCCGGGCCCATCGGAGCGGGAGACGTTACGAAGCATGGAACGAACTTCCGATGGGCTCCACCCAGGAGCTGGTAGACCGGCACTCCCAGCTTCCTGGCCACGGCGTCGTGCAAGGCTATGTCAATAGCGGAGATGGCCGCCGTAAGAACCCGTCCACCCTCGTAGTACTGGCTCCGGTACATCTCCTGCCAGAGGGCCCCGATGAGCATAGCGTCCTGTCCGATAAGGAACTCACGGTAATGGGTCACGGCGCTTTGGACCGCCAGCTCCCGTGTGCTGACCGCCGCTTCTCCCCAGCCGTGATAGCCCTCATCGGTTTCTAGCTTCAAGACAAGCAAAGGCCAGGGTCCCGCCCAAACCAGAAACGTCTTGATGTCGGTAATCTTCATAGCTCCCTCTTCTCGAAAAGTGTCAGCGATCCTGTCAGAGTATGGTTGCAGCCAAAGGCGCCCGGGATTCGTTCGTTAGAATCCGGCTCGCTTGTCACACACGTAGAGAAACGGCTCGTTGGCCAGGAACCTGGCGAGGTTCTGTCTCAGCACCTGCCTACGCCCCTCCCACATCTCTGGCGTCACACCCGAGGCGTGGGGCGAGATGACCACGTTGTCTAGGTCCCACAGAGGGCTGCCTGGAGGAAGAGGTTCCCTCTCGAAGGCATCGATCCCCGCGCCGGCGATCCTCCGGGCCTTCAATGCCTCTATGAGCGCCGCCTCCTCGATGATGCCCCCACGGGATAACACGATGACGTGGGCCGTGGGCTTGAGCAAGCCTATGCGTCGCCTGTCGATGAGGTGCCAGGTCTGGGGTGTCTTCGGCGCCGCCACCACAAACCAATCGGAAATGCGTAGCAACTGGTCAAGCCGCTCAGTCCCCCACACCTCCTTGACCTCCGGAGGTGGGGCCATAGGCCGGGCGTCAACGGCGTAGACCTCCATGCCAAACCCGTGGGCCCTTCGCGCCACCGCCATCCCTATGCCTCCCAGGGCAAGTATTCCCATGGTGCGACCACTAAGCTCCAGGTAAGATTCGTCGTACTTCTTGTTATCCCACCGGTGCGCCTTCTGATCTTCCCACAGGTCTCGAAGGCGGTGGGCGAAAGTCAGCATCATGGCAAACACGTGGTCAGCCATAGAGGTCGTGTGCGGGCCCCGTGCGTTTGTAACGATGACGTCACTCTCCACTAGCTCCGGGATGGCTGCAATGGATTCGATTCCGGTGGCGTGTACATGTACCCACTTGAGTTTCCGAGCGGCAAGAAAGACCTCTCGAGCGGGGACGCCGATATAAGCATCTGCATTCCGGATAGCCGACTTCTCCTCCTCGATGGTGGTCGCCGGCACGAACTCGACTCCCGGAAAGCTGTCCCGGAGTTCCTCCACCAGCCGCTCAATTGGCTTGCCGATGTATGCAGCCACAACAATCCTTGTCATCTGTCCCTCCTGCCAGGCTAGAGTTGCCGCAAGCGCGGGTCGAACCAGTCCCGGAGCCAATCGCCCAGAAAGTTGAAGGCAAAGACGGTCAAGAGGATAGCTATGCCTGGGAAGAAGGATATCCACCAGGCTGAGGAGATGTAGTCGCGACCGTCTGCCACCATGCTCCCCCACGCCGGGGTAGGCGGCGGGATCCCCACACCCAGGTAGCTCAACACTGATTCGGTCAGAATGTAAGCGCCCACCCGTACGGATGCGAGGACCATGACGGTGTTCACCAGGCCAGACAGGATGTGCCGATGCACGATTCGGAGAGGCGAAGCACCAGCCACCTTGGCCAGCAACACGTATTCCCGGGTCTTGAGCTGGAGTGTCTCTGCCCTTACGTAGCGGGCGAAAGGAGCCCAGCCAAACACAGCCAGCAGGATGATGACGAGGCCGAGGCTTGACCCAAAGACGACCGCTGCTACCAGCGCCACCATGATGAATGGCACGGCGAAGGTGAAGTCCACCAGTCGCATGAGCAACTCATCCACTTTGCCACCAGCGTACCCAGCCGTCATGCCCACGACGGTACCCACAATGCCACCTATCCCCAGCACCGTCCCGGCGACTAGGAGGGAGACACGTGACCCAAAGATCAGACGGCTAGCTATATCTCTTCCGAGGTAGTCTGCGCCCAGAAGGTATCTTGATGTTCCGCCCGAGGTCCACGCCGGGGGTGCGTTGCGCTTGTCCAGGTCGCCCTCCAGCGGATGGTGCGGGGCGATGAACGGGGCGAAGATGGCCACTACCACCAGCAGAGCAAGGACGAAGAGAGGGAGGATGGGCCACCTGCGCATGAATCGGAACCCCTTGACCACGGGCCCGGCTCGTGCCGCTAGAACCTGTATTGGCGTCGTCATGCCGTGGCTATGTGTACCGGATACGCGGGTCGATGGCCGCGTAGGCGATATCTGACAGTAGGCTGGCGAGCAAGAACAACCCCGAGAAGAACAGCGCCAGGCCGGTGATGAGAGGGAAGTCGTTGTTGAGAGCAGCCTGCACCGAGAGCCGGCCGATGCCGGGCCAGGCGAACACGGTTTCAATCACTACAGCCCCGGTGATGAAGCTGGCCATCAGTATCGCCGCATACGTCAGGGGGGTGACGAGCGCGTTCCTGAAGGCGTGTTTCCAGATTGTCGCCCAGGCACCCACTCCTTTTGCCCGGGCGAACTTCACGTATTCACTGTCCAGGACCTCCAGCATGGAGGAGCGCGTAAGACGTAGTAGGGGGGCCGATGCCACCCAGCCCAGCGTGACCACCGGGAGAACGTAGTGTGTCCAGCCGCCGCGCCGAGAGGTGGGCAGCCACCCCAGCTCCACGGCAAAAACGAGGATCATGACGATGGCTAGCCAGAAGGGAGGCACCGACTGGCCCAGGAGGGCAAAGCTGCGCGCCACATAGTCCCATATGCTGCCTCTGCTCACGGCCGAGAGTACGCCGAGAGGGATGCCTATCCCCATGGAAAAGGCGAAGGAGACGGCAGCCAACTCAAGAGTAGCCCTGAGACTACGCTTGATCAGGTCCAGGGAGTTTACGTGGTACGCGATGGACTCGCCGAAGTCACCCCTCGCCGCCTTGGAGAGCCAGAGCCAGTACCGGACGACCAACGGTCTGTCCAGGCCCATAGACCTCCCTATAGCCTCCCACTCTGCCGGGCTCATCTTGGTATAGGGGCTGAGGTAGAGGTACCTGGGGTCGCCTGCCTGCTGTGATAGACCGAAGATCAGTGCCGTGATGGCGACCATCACCAGCGGCATGGACAACAATCGACGCAGAATGAACCGTTGCATCTCTCTCCATCGCGAGGCGCAGCGCAAAGGCCTGCTGGCAAGCCGGGCGGCTCACCTCGCAGGCCTTACCCTCGTCGCGGGCGCGCACCTATTTCATGACGATGCTCTCCGGGTTGGTGAACACCTCCTGAGTCGTCGAGTATGGCCGCCACTCCAGCACTTCGGACCGGTACACGAAGAAGACGCCCGTCTGCAGCACAGGCGACATGAGCATCCAGTGCGAAACGTAATCTTGCACCGCGACGGTGTTCTGCTCACGCTTCTTCAGATCGGTCTCCGTGTCGTTGCGCATCCCGATTTCGAAAATGTTGTCCTCAACCTCGATCCCCAGGATGTGTCCAGGGTTGGCCCCGATCATGACGACGACGTTCTCAATCGGGCTGTAGTAGTTGATCCCGTGGATAAACGGAATGTCAATGGTCTTGTCCACCGTGGTGGGCCGTCGCGCAGCGTACACCGTGCTCTCCACGGTCACCTTCAGGCCCAGGTTGCTCCGCCACATCTCGGCTATCGCGTCCCCAATCTCAGGGTCCCATATGGGCACGTTGGGAGCCCTCCAAATAATCAAGCTGAAGCCCGTGGGATACCCGGCTTCTTTCAGGTACTGCTTCGCCTTATCAGGGTCAAAGGGGATCACCCACTCGGGCTTGTGGAGCGGGCTGTCGGGGAGGATGTTGGCGTGGGTGTAGATAAGCCTGGCGTTGCCGCCCATCACCGTCTCGATGATCTTCTGACGATCAATGGCCATGGCCATAGCCCAGCGGACCTTCCGAGCCGACTCCATCCGCGCCGGGTCCTTTGGGTCACCTATCCAGGGATGGTCCTT
>JAUYDU010000486.1 GCA_030691665.1 Chloroflexota bacterium | reverse complement strand
CTGACGCCGCACACCGCGGGCATTTCTGAGGCCTCCGTCAAGCTGCTGCGAGCGGAGGTGGGACGGGCCGCCGCCGCCGTGCTGACCGGCCGCTGGCCGCGCCACGTGGCCAACCCCGGCGTGCGGCCGCGGGTGGAGCTAGCCGGGCAGGCGGAGCGCGAGCGCTGAGCCCCGACCGCGGTCGGGGCGATGTCCCCAGGAGGTAGGTATGAGCGAGCGCATCGGCTTCATCGGGCTGGGAATCATGGGTCGGCCCATGGCCCGCAACCTGTTGCGCGCTGGCTATCCGCTGACGGTCTGGAATCGCAGTCGGCCGGGGATCGACGAGCTGGTGAGCTAGGGCGCAGCCGAGGCCTCCTGCCCCCGAGAGGTGGCCGAGCGCTCCGACGTTATGATCACTATGGTCGGCTACACGGCGGATGTGGAGATGGTTGCCCTCGGCCCCCAGGGCGTCATCGAGGCAGCCCGGCCGGGGCTGGTTCTGATCGACATGTCGACCATCTCGCCGGCGGTGACCCGCCGCATCGCCGGCCGGCTGGCCGAGGTGGGGGTGGAGATGCTGGACGCCCCGGTCAGCGGCGGCGAGCCGGGGGCGATCGCTGGCACGCTGTCGATCATGGTGGGCGGCGCCGAGGCCGTGCTCGAGCGCTGCCGGCCTATCCTGGAGGCGATGGGTCGCACCATCACCCACTGCGGCGGCAGCGGCGCTGGCCAGACGGTCAAGCTGTGCAATCAGATCGTGGCCGGTCTGAACAACCTGGCCATGTGCGAAGCCCTGGTCTTCGCCATCAAGACGGGGGTGAACCCGCGAACGATGATCGAGGCGGTGAGCGGGGGTGCCGCCAGCTCCTGGGCGATCCAGAATCTGGCGCCCAAGATCCTGGACGGCGACTTTCGCCCCGGCTTCAAGGTGGCCCACCAGCAGAAGGACCTGCGGCTGGCTCTGGAGGCGGCTGGCGAGTGTTCGCTGCCCTTGCCGGGCACGAGCCTGGTACATCAGTTGTTCACTGCTGTGGAGGCCGACGGCCTGGGCGGCGAGGGCGTCCAGAGCCTGGTGAAAGCCCTGGAGAAGCTGGCCGACGTGCGGGTTTCGTAGCCGTGGCTGGTAATATCCGACCGCAGCCTGATGGTCATGAACCAAATACCCTAACAAGAGTCGACCTCGTAGGTCGGGGTCTTTTGGTCTCAAACCAAATACCTTAGCAAGAGTCGACCTCGTAGGCGACTTGACAATGAGGACTTCTAGACCGACACTGAGCGCTGTGTAGAAAGGAGGCCACCATGCCCTTGTACCTCACCTGCTTCAGTTACACACCCGAGACGTGGAATGCTATGATCGAGCGACCGGAAGACCGACGGGATATGGCACGAGAGATCATCGAGTCGGTCGGCGGCAGGCTCCACGGCTTCTGGTACGCCTTTGGCCAGTACGATGGCTATACGCTCTGGGAAGCGCCTGACAATGTCAAGATGGCGTCCGTCGCCCTTGCCCTTTCCTCCCGTGGGGCTATCAAATCACAAGAGACGGTTGTCCTTCTGACCGTGGAGGAGACCCTTGAAGCCCTGAGAGGAGCAGCACAGGTGCCCTATCGTCGCCCGGGTCGAAGCGACTAGAGGCTGACCCCTTGTATAGCCCTGATTCGCCACTGCCGGCGGACCAAGCGCAGCCAACGTCCAACAGCCATCCGAGCCTACAGGTACAAAGCCCACAGGTGCAGACCGCTGTGGAGGCCTTCCTTGAGCGCTATCATTATCACCGGCCGCACCTTGGCCTAGGAATGCGAACACCTCTCCAGGAAGGAGTCTAGGCACTGTCGGATATTTACGGAGAATACTGCGGTAGGTCGGGGTCTTTAGACCCCGACACAACTTCGCGAGGGTCTGAAGACCCTCGCCTACGGGGTCTAGGGGTGCCGTTGAGACGCTATCGCCTACGGACAATACCTTGACGACCTGGCTCGGCCAGCGTAGAATTCGCACACAGCTTCGGGCTAGCTAAGACAGGGGCAGCCACCCGGTGGTGGGATGGCCTCGCCTGGTTAGGAGTGTTGGGGCATGGACGCTGAAAAAGTTCTGGCCAAGGTTCCCCTATTTTCGGAGATGGAGCGGAGTGACCTTCAGCGGCTCGCCAGGGTTATGGTGAAGCGGACGTATGGGCCGGGCGAGCTGATCCTGAAGGAAGGGGACCAGGCTGTCGCCTTCTACGTGATCACCTCCGGCCGAGTAGAGGTGGTGAAGGGATTGGAGAGTGCCAGCCCCAATGTACTGAACTCCCTGGGGCCGGGGGAGTTCTTCGGCGAGATGGCCTTGCTCGAGGGCTATCTGCGCTCCGCCAGCATAAGGGCGGTCGAGGACACGGAATGTTTGGTCATGAGCCGCTGGGACTTCCTGGCGGAGCTGCGGGGCCGGCCCAACATGGCGGTCCAGATGCTGCCGGTATTGTCGCGGCGGCTGCGTGAAGCCGAGGCCCAGCCGACGGAATAGGCGCCCTGTCGCGGTCTGGCGGGCCCGATAGAGGGTGCGGAGGGTGCGCTGCTGGGTCTCTTTCATCTACCCCCTCTCTTTCGCACCTGGGCTTGGGCTGGCTCCTGGGATACAATCATGCTGACGAACCTGTCTGTCGGCGGGCGGGGTTGGCATAGGAGGCGAAGGAATGGCTAGCGTGTCGGACTACGCGTCCAAGAGTTTTTGGCTCGGCGCGACTCCCTATGAGGCGAATCCGGCCCTGGAGGAGGACATC
>JAUYDU010000481.1 GCA_030691665.1 Chloroflexota bacterium | reverse complement strand
GTTGATCCGCCGCACCGTCTCCTCCCGCACGACGGCGTGGGGCGGCATGTTGGGGAAGTGCCAGAGGGTGTCGCCCAGGTCGAACAGAACGGCCTTAATCATGGTTGAGGATAGGAAGCCGCGTGACCTCCCACAAGCTATCGATGACGTAGTCAGGCTCGAAAGGCGGGATCAGACCCGCCTTCTGCCAGGCCATCTCCGCCTGGGCGATGGCGTCGGCGCGGCGCTTCCAGACGGCGGTCATGCCCAGGGCCTTGGCCCCGCCGACATCGGCCCGCAGCGAGTCGCCCACCATCACCGTCTCCTGGGGCGCCACGCCCAGGGCGTCCAGCGCGGGCTGGAAGACGCTGGGGTGCGGCTTCATGTAGCCCACGTCGCAGGAAGCCACCACCACCTCGACGTAGCCGTCCAGCCCCTCCTCGACGAACTCGTCTCGCAAGGGCTGCCCACCGAACAGCGTGTTGGTGACCACACCCAGGCGGTAGCCCCGCTCGCGGACCCAGCGCAGGGTGTCTGCGGTGTCCGGGAAGGGCGTGCGGCTGAGGAAGCGACCGCTGGGGCGGCAGGCCTCCCACAGCTCGCGGGCTTGCTCCAGGCTCAGGCCCACTCCCCGCTCGACGGCCAGACTGTGCACGACGGCGGCCGGGTCGGGGCTCTCCAGGTGCGTGCGATAGGCCTCGAGCTCGGCGGCCTGGGCGGTGAAGTAGGCATCGAAGGCCAGC
Source organism: Chloroflexota bacterium (assembly GCA_030691665.1). Classification (GTDB taxonomy): domain Bacteria; phylum Chloroflexota; class Dehalococcoidia; order SM23-28-2; family SM23-28-2; genus JAUYDU01. Next base: position 2,188 of record JAUYDU010000481.1, on the reverse strand, counting down.
CGCTCGAGCTGGGCGTCGGGCGTCATGCCCCACCCCGCCAGCACCTCCCTGGCCCGCCGGGCCGCCTCCGCCATGAGGTCGGCAGGCGGCGGGATGCTGAGGTGGTGCCAGAGGGTATCGCCCAGGTCGAACAGGATGGCCCGAATGGTCATCGTTGGAGCTATTCTTCCTCCTCCAGCATCTGCGCCCGCGCCTGGATGCGCACCGGCAGGCCCCAGACGTGGATGAAGCCCGGCGCCGCGCTCTGGTCGTACACGTCGCCCTTATCATACGTGGCCAGGGAGAAGTCATACAAGCTCTTGGGCGACTTGCGCCCCACCACCGTCGCGGTGCCCTTGTGCAGGCGCACCCGCACGCTGCCGGTGACGTGGCGCTGGGTGCTCTGGACATAGGCCGCCAGGTCCTGATGGTGGACGGTGAACCAGAGGCCGTTATAGATGAGGTCGGCGTACTCCTGGGCGATACGCTCCTTCAGGCGCACCTGCTCCTTGGATAGCGTCATCTGCTCCAGCGCCTGGTGCGCCCTGAGCAGGGTCACGGCCGCCGGAGCCTCGTAGATCTCCCGCGACTTGATGCCCACCAGGCGGTTCTCCAGGTGGTCGATGCGCCCGACGCCGTGCTCGCCGGCCAGCTCGTTGAGCCGCTTGACCAGGGTCACGCCGTCCAGCTCGCGGCCGTCCAGGGCCACCGGCGCCCCCCGCTCGAAGGCGATCTCCACGTAGGCCGGCTGGTCGGGCGCCTGGGCCACCGACTTCGTCCACTCGAAGACCTCCTCCGGCGGCTCGGCCCAGGGGTCCTCCAGAACGCCGCACTCGATGGAGCGCCCCCACAGGTTCTCGTCGGTGGAGTAGGGGCTCTCCCTGGTGACGGGCACGGGGATGTTGTGCCGCTGGGCGTAGGCGATCTCGTCCTCGCGGTTCATCCCCCACTCGCGGACGGGGGCGACGATGCGCAAATCTGGGGCCAGGGCCTGGACGCTGACGTCGAAGCGCACCTGGTCGTTGCCCTTGCCGGTGGAGCCGTGGGCGACGGCGCTGGCCCCCTCCTGGCGGGCGACCTCCACCAGGTGCTTGGCGATGAGAGGCCGGCCCAGGGCGGTGGCCAGGGGGTATTGCCCCTCGTAGACGGCGCCGGCGGCCAGGGCGGGAAACACGAAGTGGCGGACGAAGGTGTCCTGCGCCTCGGCCCAGCGAAAGGCGACGGCCCCCGCCGCCAGGGCGCGGCTGTGCAGCGTCTCGCGATCCTTCTGCATGCCCACGTCCACCGTGAGGGCGACGACATCGTAGCCCTGCTCCTCCTTCAGCCAGCGCACGGCCACGGAGGTATCGAGGCCGCCGGAGTAGGCCAGAATTAGCTTCTCAGGCATGACATTCTCCTCCACCAGAGCTACAGCTCATCGTATTTCTCATCTTCCTGACTCGACCAATCTGCGGCAAACGCCGGTTCTGACGCTCTTAGCCAGGCCGCATTGTCCACGCTAGGCAGAAAGGTGCAGGCGCCTTGAGTCAGTAAGTGCCACGCGTCCTTATATTGAGATAGAATCTCCCTGCGCTTGCGACCTGGGTCAGACCGAGGCGCAGTATCGAGATCAAGGTCGTAGATCACTATTCCCTTCTTGTCCGCAGACCGGGTTGCATAGCGCTCAAACTCCGCCGACGGAATGATCCACACCTCGACGGGGTCTTGTGGGAGCATGACGCCAACTATGAATGAGTTGGGCCTCGGTTTTAGGTTCCATACCTGCAGCCACCGATTAGGCTTGTCTCCGCCTATTGTTTTGATCTGGAGGTCTGCACATGTACCGTCAGAGCGCCTAATGACAATATCGACGCCTTCTAGGTCTTCAAGGGGAATATAGGGCACGACGCCCCGGCGAAGCAGTTCAGAACAAACTAGCAGTTCACCTAACTTGCCTGTCTGTTTGCTCAGACGTTGCCCCTGCATTGGACGTCCCCTTCCCAAGTCTCTACTTTACCGTGCCGGCTTCGAGCTTGGTGAGCACCCCATCGATGATCTCCACCGCCCGGTCCAGCTCCTCCTCGCTCACCACCAGGGGCGGCATCAGGCGCAGGGCGGTGGGCTTGACGTTGTTGGCGATGAGCCCTTCCTCCAGACACAGGCGCACCGCCGTCTCCGCCAGCTCGCCATCCAGCTCGATGGCCCACAGCAGGCCGCGGCCGCGCACCTC
>JAUYDU010000471.1 GCA_030691665.1 Chloroflexota bacterium | reverse complement strand
AGCCCAGCCGTTGACGCGGAACGCAGTGGGTAGGTATATTAGTTGCGGAGCGCTGGCCGGGCGGCTGGCCCCCAGGCTCTCGGTGCCAACGTAGCTCAGCGGTTAGAGCGGGCGCTTCATAAGCGCTAGGTCACTGGTTCGAGTCCAGTCGTTGGCACCAATTTGGGTAGCTGAAACCGGACTGGCTGCTTTGTCTAGGCCTACCACTACGCAAGGGGCTTACTCGAAACGGGCTTCCGCCTCTTTCACACCGCCTTCCGATACCGTAAGCAGGAGCCTGGCTATAGCCTGCGCCACGGCTGGTTCCATGCCATACAGGTCCACCCGCTTCACCGTGCTTTCCTCCGCGGGGTCATCTAGCGCCAGACTCACGCTACTGTCTGTGACACGAACGGCCTTGACGTGTCGAGGCTTGAAGCCTCTCTCATAAGACTTGGTGCCACGGGTGCGCCAAGGGCTTGCTGTGTAAACGAAGTGACACCCCATATCGGCTGCCATATGCTCCTCCTATGCAATACCTGTGCCCATGCAGTATCTACTCCTACGACATCGCAATCTCTCTAATAGTCTGGCTACAGCATAAGTCGGTCAGACGAGCAAAACAAGCGGTTTACACACCCACGTGCTGGTGGTATGGGCTGATAATTGATAATGGCATACCTCTGCGAGCATGTGTCAGCGGACTCCCGCAGAATGGGCGTGCGAGCACCCAGTTTTTCGCCAGCTTCTACGAAAACATCAACTTGTTCTAAAAGATGTAGTAGGAACGTCATGGTCAGGGCGACTCACACTTGCTTCCGGGTGGAGGCTTCAGCCACAAGGCGTCTTGCCAACTGTATTCATCGAAGAGGTACTTGACAGCTCCGGTACTTGGTTCAATATAGGCAACCACCTTGTATTCAAAGTGGGTCGCGGCCACAACCCAGTATGAGGAGTCATAGCTGACATACCACTTCAACGGGTAGTAGTTTCTGACCAGTTTTCGAAACTCTGCCACCGACACGTCTTGAGACGCTTTTTCAGCGGGGAGCTGTGCGATGTAAAGTTGAACCGCCTGTATCATGAGTTCATCCGGGGTATCAGGGGGGGGTCGGGCAAACGGCGGACGAGCTGGCATTCGCGCGAGTCCCTTGGCTTGGGTCACGGCCTTCGCCTTATCGTCGTTAGGCACTACCGTGCCATCCACCTCTGAGAGCAACCACGTCCCTGCGTACGATTTATCAACATCATAGACCTTTACGTGCCAAGCCCCTGCGCCTTGATACGACGCACACCACCGGTCTAGAGGAAACCTGGGCTGCGCCCAGAAGAGGTCGAAGCCAAACTCGCTTTGGAGGTGGTCTAAGACCTTCTCTATGGCCTCATCCTGCCTATATTGAGGCCGTGAGAGGGTCGAAGTTGGGATAGGAGAACTTGTGCAAGCGCTTGTCAACAGCAAGACAATCCCTAACGCCACCGCCCCGAGTGCCACACCTCGGGGGACTGCATCTTTGCTCACCTTGCACCCCCAGCACGGTCTTGGGGTGAATCTGGCACCTGGGCGGTGCAAGAGCGGCGCAACCGCACCAGGATGGAGAGCGCCCCGCAGTGAGACTGTATGTTGGAGAGGGCTTACTGTCAAGCCTGGTTATGACCTTTCCTACCACCTTCACCTCACCGTGGCGCCAGGCCTCCACAGACATCTACTGCATATGACGGAGAGGTCACCCTGCAAGCCAGTTTTCCACCTGCAAGTCTGGAATCTTCTGGAAGTGCCGCGTGTTTCCCGTGACCACCGTGAGTCCTCGGGCCAGGGCAATGGCCGCGATACGCAGGTCTGCGTCCCCTATCGGCGTTCCGCGCTGCTCCAGATCGGCCCTTATCTCGCCGTACCGACGCGCCGCCGCGGCGTCAAAGGGAAGAATCGGCAAATGAGGCGGCAAGGTGTTCTCCAGGCGCTCCAAGAGCGCCGCAGCCTGGGCGCCCAGCCGGTGAGCGCCGTAAATCAACTCGCCGTATGTGATGCTGGTTGTGGACTGCTGCTCCGGCGGGACCGAGGCCAGCTTCGCAATAAGAGTAGTAGAAGGCGTGCGCCGCATCAGATTGCTGAGGATGTCTGTGTCCAGGAGATACATTACGCCTCCAGATTTACCTGCCGGCCCCTGTCCTGTTCACGGCCTGTATAGATATCCGCTAGCAGGGCGTCCAGCTTGGCTTCGTCCACATCTCGCCAGGCCCCTACCAGGGCCAGCGCGCCCTGGGGCCTGGCAGACCTGGCGCGTACTTCCTCCAAGCGTTCCAGGTCATCCATGCCTATCAGGGCAGCAATCGGGACGCCTCTTTTCTCAATGACCACGTGCTGGCCACCGTATGCCGCTTCCGCCATCAGAGCCGATAGCTTCGCTCTAGCCTCGGCGGCGCTGACTCTTCTCACCACATCTCACCCCCTGTCTGGCCTATTGGTCATTATGACCTATTATGTGGCTGAAGCAGGCCGTGTTCAAGGGGCTGGACGGGGTTGTCGCCGAGTATAGCCGTGGAGCACAAAGCGGTCAAGGCGAACGCGCATGGCGCTTGCATGGCTTCTGGTGGCTGCTATAATAGCTGGCATGGGCGGTTAGCTCAGTGGTTAGAGCGCCTCGTTCACACCGAGGAGGTCGGAGGTTCAAGTCCTCTATCGCCCACCATGTCCCGATGGGTCGGGGCCATGCCGAGGTGGCGGAACGGCAGACGCGCAACGTTCAGGGCGTTGTGCCCGAAAGGGCGTGCGGGTTCAAATCCCACCCTCGGCACCATATGTGCGTGCGCTTGTAGCTCAGCTTGGATAGAGCGCAGGGTT
>JAUYDU010000456.1 GCA_030691665.1 Chloroflexota bacterium | reverse complement strand
GCGCAGAATCGTCGATCTCCTCTCCGATAAGCAGGCAGAGGATATCCTCCTCCTGGATATCCGCAACGTCGTCCTCTTTGCTGACTATTTTGTGATCGCCAGCGGCCAGAACGTCCGCCAGATGCGGGCCCTGTGCGACGTTATCGACCAGGAGCTGGCCAAGGACGGCGTTTCCCCCTACGGCCGCGAGGGAATGCCGGAGTCGGGCTGGGTGCTCATAGACTTCGGCGACGTGATCGTCCACATCTTCGGCCCCGACGCGCGCTCCTTCTACGACCTGGAAGGCCTGTGGCACCAGGCGGTGTCGGTGGTGCGGATACAGTAGAACCTAGAACCAAGAACCTAGAACTTAGAACGACGTCTGTGTCGGCTGCTAGCTGAAGAGGTCCCCCTCATCGAAGAACAGGCGGATCTCCTTCTCGGCGGTCTCCAGGGAATCGGAGCCGTGCACCGAGTTGTGGCCGATGTCTATGCCAAGGTCGCCGCGGATGGTGCCCGGCATCGCCCGGGCGGGGTCGATGTCCCCCATGGCCTGGCGTACCATCTTCACTGCATTGTCCCCCTGGAAGACGGCGGCGATAACGGGGCTGGAGGTGATGTAGCGGATCAACTCCTCGAAGAAGGGCTTGCCCTCGTGCTCGGCGTAGTGCCGGCGGGCCAGCGCCTCGTCCATGTGGAGCAGGCGCAGGGCGACGATGCGCAGGCCCAGGCGCTCCAGGCGGGAGATGATCTCCCCGGCCAGGCCTCGCTCCATGGCGTCGGGCTTGACGAGGACTAGCGTTCGCTCCATGGGGTGCTTCTCCTTATTGGCGAGGAGTACGGGCGCAGCATGCGGCGCCCCTACGGCGGGGCCACGACCGCCTCTCGCAGGTAGATGGGCTTGAGGCTGGCCGCGTCGTCGGTGTCACCCGAAGCCAGCCTGCGCCAGGCCAGCTCGGCGACGGTGGCGGCCCGCCGTACTGAAGCCGCCGGGCCAACGACGAGCGTCTTGGGTCCCAGTGCTTCCCGCAGGCTTTCGGCCAGATCGTCCGATACCTCGCCGCAGAAGAGGGCGTTCTTGAGACGCTTCTCGGTTAGCAAGTCTTGCGGCAACGTCAGGCGAGGCGGTATCACCTCCCGCCAGGCGGACGCCCCGCCCTGATAGACGGCCCAGGCCGACTCGCCCCGGCCAGCGCGATGGATGGCGCAGATGGGGCCACGATAGTCGCTGTGCTGGTAGGCGTCGGCCTCCAGGCGGCCGACCCCCACGATGGGCAGGCTCAGGGCGAAGGCCAGCCCCTTGGCCGTGCTCATGCCGACCCGCAGGCCGGTGTAGCTGCCCGGCCCGACGCAGACGAAGATGGCGGTGAGGTCGCTCTTGTCCACGCCCGCCCGCTGCATCAGGTACTGTAGCGTCGGCAGGAGCTGCGCCGAGTGGTTGCGCGGGCAGCGCCAGGTGAGCTCGGCCACCAGCGCGCCCTCCTGGGATAGCGCCACGCTGGCCACATCGGAGGCGGTGTCGATGGTCAGCTCCACGCTCATCCCCTGCCCCGGCGGGCGAAGGCGGCAAGCAGCTCTCGATAGCGCTCGCCCCGCGCCTCGAATGTCAAGCCTCGCTCCCTGGCCCCGGTGATGTCCAGCCTCACCAGCAGGTGCTCGGCTGGAAAGACCTCCCAGGCCCGCTCGGCCCACTCCACCACCAGGGCGCCCTCGGCGCAGTACTCGCTCAGGGCCAGCTCCTCCACCGCCGCCGGGTCCTCCAGGCGGTAGAGGTCGCCGTGGTAGAGGGTTAGACGCCCCTGGTATTCGCCCAGGAGGACGAAAGACTTGCTGGTCACCGGATCGCTCACGCCCAGGCCCTGGGCGATGCCCTGGACCAGGCAGGTCTTGCCCGAGCCGAGCTCGCCCGATAGGAGCACCACGTCCCCCGCTTGCAACAGCCGCCCCAGGCGAGCGCCGATGCGCCGCGTCTGGCCGGGGCTCTTGCTGTCAAGAGTCAGGGACTGAGGGCTCTGAAGAACCTTCATGGGGATACAGCCAGTTTCAAGAATCGTTTTCCACCCCCGCCTGAAGGCGGGGGCATCGATGCCCCCCCGTTTACGGGGGGGTGCCGTGGGAATTTCGAAATAGCTTCTATCGTCTCAACCATGGCCGACCAAGCCGCCCCGATCAATCGGGGCGGTGCTGTACCCCCAACACAAGAGCCTTCTTCAGCATTATTCAGGGCTCTCGGGATCGCCCTACCGTCGCCACGGCGCCCCTCGCCCATACGGGCGCCCGCCTGGGCGCAGGTGATCCCAACCCGCTCGCGCCAACATCACCTGGCGACCGCTTTCGTCTAGCAGGCGAACGCGCCGCTGGCGGTCGGCCACCATCTCGCCGATGAAGGTGAGGGGCACGTCGGCCTGCTTCTGCACCCGCTCGATGATCTCCGGCGACGCGGCCAGGAGGAGCTGATAGTCCTCGCCGCCGCCGCAGGCCAGGGCCAGGGCGTCCTGGGGGAAGGTTTGAGCCAGGGCCTCGCCGATGGGCACCCTGTCGGCCCACACCACTGCCCCTACGCCGCTGGCCTGGCAGACGTGGCCCAGGTCCTGGAGGAGGCCGTCGCTGATGTCGATGGCCGCTCGCACTCCCTGGCGGGCAGCGGTCTGGCCGACGGCCAGGGGCGGCCGGTGGCGCAGGTGGGCGCGCTTGAGATAGGCCGCGGCCTCCGGCGAGCACTGCTTTTCTTCCAGGAGAAGGCGCAGGCCGCCCGCCGAGTCGCCCAGATCGCCGGTCACGGCGATGGCGTCGCCGGCCTGGGCGCCGCTGCGGGTCATGAGCAGCGGCTGGTCTGCCTCATCGACCAGCGCCCGGCCGATGACGGTAACCGTCACCACCATCGTGTCGCAGCCCACGATATCGCCGCCCACGATG
>JAUYDU010000047.1 GCA_030691665.1 Chloroflexota bacterium | reverse complement strand
CGTTATCGCACCGAGGTGATAGCCAACACGGTGCTCTTCCTTGACAAGGCGCCGGGCGCGCCCTTGCCGGAGGAGCCGGAGGGGGAGGCGGCGGAGGCGGTGGAGGCCGAGGAGCTACCGTTTGAGTAGAAGCTATTTGGGAATTCCCACAGCACCCCGACCTGTCGGGGTGGGAAACGATTCTTGAGACTGGTTGTAGGTGGGTTTAGCGGATGGTAACAGAACCGGAGCAAGGCTTCCCCGCCATTGGCGGGTCGAGCCCGAAGGGACCGCAAGCAGAGATCGCCCCAGCTCGCGCTGAGGCTCCGCCTGAGGGGGGCCGGCCCAAGCGACGTGAGGGATACCGCCCTCGCCGTAAGGTCTGCATGTTCTTCGCCGAGCACGTCAAGGTTATCGACTACAAGGACGTGAGCAGGCTACGCCGGTTCCTATCCGATCGGGCGCGCATCGAGCCGAGGAGGAGACTGGGGACCTGTGCCAAGCATCAGCGGGCGCTATCGCTGGCCTTGAAGCGGGCCAGGCATTTGGCCCTCTTGCCCTACACGGCCGAGCACATTCGCAAGTCGGGAAGCTACTCCCCGCGCCAGTAGCTGGCGCGCCCCGACCAGTCGGGGCAAGGCCGAGGCCGAGATCGCTGAGCGAGGGCTTTCCCATCCGCGCAATCCTGGGACATAGTTGAGAGGGTTCACCATTGGCTAAGAAGAAGAGGCGACAGCGACCGGCGCCCCTGCCGCCGCGGTCACGGCGACGGGGATGGAGCCGCGAATTTCGCCTGCAACTGCTGGTGGTTGCCGGGTTCGCCCTACTTCTGGCCATCGTCGGCGGGATGGTCGGCTGGGGCAAGTATCAGGATGTGGTCGGCCCTCCCCGCTCTCGGGCCCTTCAAGTGGGCGAGACTACGTTCAATCTCGATTACTTCACCCGCCGCCTTAAGTTCTACGTGGAGAGCGGCGGCCTTCAGGGGCTGACGGACCCCCAGAAAGTGGCTCAGACAATCGCCACCGTGATGGGTATCCTCCAGCAGGAGGAGCTGCTGCGGCAGAAAGCCCCCGTCGACCTGGGGCTGTCGGCATCGCCGGACGAGATCGATGAACAGATCGCCACTCGCCTGAAGGTGTCGCGGGATGATCCCGAAGCGTTCCGGAAGGCTTATCAGGAGGAGCTGAAGCGGAGTCACCTGTCGGACAAGGAGTACCGACAGATGATCGAGGCGAATGTGCTGGGGACCAAGGTGCAGCAGACGTACTCTAGCTCCGTCCCCGCAACCATGGAGCAGGTGAGGATCCGCGCGCTCCTGGTGGGGACGGAGGATGAGGCCAAGTCGGTGCTGGAGCGGCTGGACGCCGGCGAGGACTTCGGCGACCTGGCCCGCCAGCTCTCCCTGGATCCGACCGCCAAGGACAACGGCGGCGAGCGGGGCTGGCTGGCCCGCGATGAGCTGGATCTGGCCTCTGGCCCGGTGGTCTTCGCTCTGGAGGTAGGGGGGCACAGCCAGCCGATCGCTGGCCCGGGCGGCCAGTTCATTGTCCAGGTGGAGGAGAGGCAGCCGGATATGGCGGTGACCGACCAGCAGCGCAGCACTTTGGCCGCCAGCTACTTCACCTACTGGCTCGAGGAGCAGCGCACCCTCATCCCCAGAGCTGAGTACGTGAGTACCAACAGCGACAAGCTTAGCTGGGTAGTGGTGAGGGCCTTCGGCTAGCGGGGATGGCAGGAGACGACCAGGTCCACATCGGTTTGCTTGGCCTGGGGGTGATCGGCGCTGGCGTGGCCCGAGCCCTCCTGGACAAGGGAGAGGCCTATGCCCAGCAGATGGGACTGCGCCTGAGCATCCGCCGCATCCTGGAGCGCGACCTCTGGAAAGCGGAGAGCGTGCCGGTGGATCCTGCCCTCCTGACCGCTGACCCGCGCGCTGTCCTGGACGACGAGGCGGTGGATATCGTCATCGAGGTCCTGGGGGGTGAGCGGCCGGCCTACGACTTCATCAAGGAGGCCCTCCAGTCGGGCCGCTATGTGGTGACGGCCAACAAAGAGGTGATGGCCAAGCACGGCCCCGAGCTTCTGGCCCTGGCCCACGAGCAAGGGGTGGACATCCTGTTCGAGGCCAGTGTCGCCAGCGGCACCCCCATCATCGCCCCTCTGCGGCGCGATCTGGTGGCCAACGAGATCGCCTCCATTCGGGCGATCATCAACGGCACCACCAACTACATCCTCACCTGCATGAGCAAAGAGGGGCTCGACTTTCAGGAGGCGCTGGGCCAGGCCCAGGCTTTGGGCTACGCGGAAGCCGATCCAACCAACGACGTGGAGGGAATTGACGCCGCCTACAAGCTGGCCATCCTGGCCAGCCTGGCCTTCCACACCCACGTTCGCCCGGACGATATCTACCGCGAGGGCATCACCAGTCTGAGCGCCCACGACTTCCGCTATGCCCGCGAGCTGGGCTACGCCATCAAGCTTCTGGCCGTGGCCAGGAGGGACGAGGACGGTATCGAAGCGAGGGTGCATCCGGCATTCGTGCCGGAGGACGAGCTACTGGCTAACGTGGACGGCGTACTCAACGCTGTTCAGGTGGAGGGCGACCTCCTGGGGAGGGTGCTGTTTCAGGGGCCAGGGGCCGGCCCCTTGCCGACGTCGAGCGCGATCGTGGCCAATGTCATCGATGCCGCCCAGGCCGTGGTGGCGGCGAGGGCTGGCCGCCGGGGAGACCGCCTGCCCCTTCGGCAGGCTCAGGGCAGGCTCTGGCGGCCCGGCCGGCCGCTGCCCATCAAGCCGGTGGCTGACCTGAGCGCTCGCTACTATCTGCGCATGGAGGTGGCGGACCGCCCCGGCGTTCTGGCCCAGATCGCCCGCTGTTTCGGCGAGCACGGTGTGAGCATCGCTTCGGTCATCCAGAAGGAGACGGATGAGGTGGCCCAGACGGCGGAGCTAGTGGTGATGACCCACGTCGCTCGCGAGGAGGCGGTACAGAACACGATGAAGGAGGTGGCCGATCTGGCGGTGGTGACCCGCATCGGCAACTTCCTGCGGGTGGAAGACTGACCCGCCTGGGGTAGAGGTGAGCTCGATGAGTGTGGACAAGAAGGTGACGCCTCCCTCGGTTGATGCCGTGCCCTGGCTGGAGGAGGAGGTGCGCCAGGCCAAGGCCCAGATCCACAAGCTGCAACAGCAGTTGGAGCAGGCGCAAAAGCAAATCTGGAACCTGGCGGAGAGCGTACAGAAGGCCGAGGACCTCATCCGCAGCCTGGCCTCCCACCTGACGGCCTTTCCTCACCTTCAGGACGAGATGCGCCAAGCCGTGGAGCAACTGGGCCGCCTCCACGAGCGCCAACTGGCCAATCAGGCCCGCATCGAGGAGGTGACCCGCCATCAGCAAAGCGCTGTGGAGCGGGAGAGGGAGGAGCGCAGCGCCTTGCTGCGGCGGCTGGAGACCGCCGAGAAGCTGGCTCAGTCCTACGAAGGCCGCATGCTGGCCATGGAGGAGGGGGGGCGCCGTTTCAGGGACGACATCTCCCTGGCGGAGAAGCGAGTGGCTGACCTGGATAAGGGCCTCGAGGATGTGGTGGGGAAAACGGCCCGCCACAGCGAGGCCGTCAAGCGCCTGGAGCAGGGGGTGAGTCGCCTCCACACTGAGCTGGACACCCTGGCCAAGCAGGACGCTGCCCTCTCCGAGCGCTTGCAGCTCTACGGCGAGCAGGCGAGGCGCACTCAGGAGCAGGTGACGGTCCTGGCTGAGGATCGGGTGGTGCATCAAGAGCTGACAGACGCTCAGGACCATTGGCACATGGAACGTCAGCGGCTGGAGGATAGGGTGAAGGCTCTGGAGCAGATAGTGGACGAGCAGCGGCAGCGGGCGGAGGACCAGGCCGGCGCCCTGGAGCTGATCGAGGGCAAGAGCCAGACGCAGATGGAGCGCCTGGCAGCCTTTCAGCAGCAGATCCGCGAGCATCGCCAGCAGGTGGTGGACTATCTGCGCAAGCTGAGCCAGTTCCAGGAGCGCCAGAAGCGGCGCCAGTTGGCTGCCCTGGAGCAGGAGCTGAAGGAGATCAAGCAGCGTGACCTCAAGCTGGGCGGCGACTGATCGCCTGGGGGTTTTGCGCCGCTATCGGGACTATCTGCCCCTGACGGAGGCCACCCCCCTAATCTGCATGGGTGAGGGGGAGACGCCCCTGGTGCGCTCGCAGCGGCTGGAGGGTCGCCTGGGCTGCGGCCCGCTGTACTTCAAGCTGGAGAGCTGCAACCCCACGGGCTCCTTCAAAGATCGAGGGATGGTGGTGGCGGTGGCCAAGGCCCTGGAGGAGGGCCGCAAGGCCGTGCTCTGCGCCTCCACCGGCAACACCAGCGCCGCCGCCGCCGCCTATGCGGCGCACTGCGGCCTCGATGCCTACGTGCTGGTGTCCAAGGGGAACATCGCTCAGGGTAAGCTGGCTCAGGCGGTCGCTCACGGCGCCCAGATCGTGGCTATCGACGGCAACTTCGATCAGGCCCTGGCTCTGGCCCGCGCCATCACCGCCAAGTACCCCATCGCCCTGGTAAACTCTCTCAATCCCTACCGCCTGGAGGGGCAGAAGACGGCCGCCTTCGAGATCGTCGACCATCTGGGCGACGCCCCCGACTATCTGTTCATCCCGGTGGGCAATGCCGGCAACATCACCGCCTACTGGCGGGGCTTCGTCGAGTATCAGCAGAAGGGGCGGGCCAGCAAGAGGCCGCGGATGATGGGCTTTCAGGCCGAGGGGGCGGCGCCTATCGTCCTGGGGAGGCCGGTGGAGAAGCCCCAGACGGTGGCCTCGGCCATTCGCATCGGCAATCCGGCCAACTGGCGGGGGGCGGAGGCGGCGCGCGACGCCTCCGGCGGCGTCATCGAGGCGGTCAGCGATGAGGAGATCCTGGAGGCCTACCGGTTGCTGGCCCAGGAGGAGGGGATTTTCGGCGAGCCAGCCTCGGCAGCGTCCGTGGCCGGCCTGTCCAAGATGAGCCGCCAGGGGTTGGACCTGAGAGACAGGATCAGCGTCTGTATCATCACCGGCAGCGGCCTCAAAGACCCCGAGACGGCGATGGCCATCCCCACCACCATCCGCGAGCTGCCGGCCGAGCTGACCGCTGTGGAAAAGGCCATCGGCCTGGCCTAGGGCAGGCTCTAGCCCGTCATTGGCTCGCCGTTGGTGGGCCGGGCATTCTCGACCGCACTCTAATGGTCATTAACTATGGCAATTATCCCTTCGAAGCATGGACAGGTTGCAAGCATGAGCGCATCAACACCGGGAATGGATGGTCAGCGTGTCGGTGATTGTAGCGGAGGCCTTCAGGCCTCCATCAAATGGGGTGGAAGCCTAAAGGCTTCCGCTACATCCGCCGTGTCGAGCTTGAGCCTTTATTTCTTAAATGACCATAAGGGTGCGGCATCAGGAACCGAATTCATGCCCCCGCCCTCTCCGCCGTCCGCAGAGGCGGAGTCCGCATGGCCATCAGGCGGGGGTAGGGTACTTACCTACCTGGCACAAACGATCATCTCTACCCCGTACGATTGACCCCAGGATCGCCGCCTTGCTACAATGACATAAGCTGCTAGTCAACGACCGCCCCGATTCCGTCGGGGCGGACTTTCCTTAGGGCCAAGGGACGTGGTGGATCGGGGCAAGATCTCCGAGGCGGTGCGGCAGATCATAGACGCCATCGGCGAGGACCCTCAGCGGGAGGGCCTGGTGGAAACGCCCCGTCGCATCGCCGAGATGTACTGTGAGCTCTTCTCCGGCCTCGGCTCGGACCCGGTGGAGGTGCTGCGCAGCGGCTTCCAGGAGGAGAGAGAGGATATGGTTGTCCTCAGGGACATCCCTTTCTACTCCCTGTGCGAGCACCACTTCCTCCCGTTCTACGGCGTGGCTCATGTGGGCTACATACCCAACGGTCGCCTGGTGGGCATCAGCAAGATCGCCCGGGCGCTGGACATTCTGGCCAGGAGGCCGCAGGTGCAGGAACGGTTGACCCGCCAGGTGGCCGATAGCATCCTCGAGGCCCTCGATCCCGATGGCGTGGGGGTCGTCCTGGAGGCGGAGCATTTCTGCCTGAGCATGCGGGGCGCTCGCAAGCCAGGCAGTCGGGTGGTGACGTCGGCCGTGCGCGGCCCCTTCCGCAAGGGCGCAGTCGGCCGCTCCGAGTTGCTGGCCCTGGTGCAGGGGAAGTGAGCCATGGCCTATAGCGTCGCCCGCGAGGAGCTGGCCTCTCTAGAGGGGCCCTGGCAGTCCCTCCTGCCCCCCGGCGGCGGCAAGGCCGTATTCTGCTCCCCCCTCTGGCTCAAGACCTGGTGGGACGAGTTCCAGGACGGCCGCGAGCTTCTCCTCCTGGGCGTGCGGGACGAGGGCCGCCTGGTGGGCGTCGCTCCCCTGTTGAGGGAGGGAGATCGCTTGCTCCTGGCCGGCGATACCAACGTATGTGACTACATGGACGTGGTGGCCCTGGAGGGCAGGGAAGAGGGCGTGCTGGATGCTGTCCTCCACGCCCTGGGCGAGGAGCCGTGGGGGGAGCTGGTGCTCTGGGGTGTTCCGGCTTACTCACCTACCCTGGCTGTTCTGCCCCGGCTGGCCGAGCGCCTGGGCTACAACCTGAGCGTCGAGGTGGAGGACGTGTGCCCGCGCGTAGTCCTGCCCGCCAGTTGGGAGGAGTATGTCGGCGGCCTCGACCGCAAGGATCGCCACGAGCTGCGGCGCAAGATGCGGCGGCTGTTCCGGAGCGGCGATGTGCTGTTCCATCCCTGCCAGCTCGTGCCGGAGGTGGAGTCCCATCTCGATGATTTCCTGCGTCAGCACGCCGCCAGCCGCCACGAGAAGGCCCTGTTCATGAGTGAGCGGATGGCTCGCTTCTTTCGGCGGATGGCCCTGAATCTGGCCGAGCAAGGCCTCGTCAGGCTGTTCTGCCTGGAGGTGAACGGCGTGCGGGCAGCGTCGGTGCTGTGCTTCGACAGCGGCGATGAGCTCCTGCTGTACAACAGCGGCTACGACCCCGCCCTGTCGCCGCTGGCGGTGGGCCTTCTGTCCAAGGCCCTCGCCCTCCAGCAGGCGATCGAGGAGGGGAAGCGCTGCTTCGACTTCCTGCGGGGCGCCGAGGCCTACAAGTACGACCTGGGCGGCAAGGACCTGGAAGTCTATCGTTGCGTTATCAGACGTAGATCATAGAGATGTATCGCATCGCCTTTCTCAGCGTCCACACTTCTCCTCTGGCCCGCCCCGGCAGCCGCGAGGCAGGGGGCATGAACATCTACGTGCGGGAGCTGGCCCGGCAGTTGGGCCGGCGGGGTCACCAGGTGGACGTCTTCACTCGGCGCCAGGACCCCGACAGCGCGGGCGTGGTGTCGTGGGACGCCAACGTTCGGGTGATTCAGGTTGCCGCCGGGCCGGAGGGGCCGGTTGGCAAGGAGCAGGTGTATCACCTGTTGCCGGAGTTCGGGCGGGGGGTGCTGGCCTTCCGCGAGGGAGAGGGGGAGGGCTATGACCTTGTCCATAGCCACTACTGGCTCTCCGGCTGGGTGGGGCAGGTGCTTCAGGGACAGTGGCGGGTGCCCCACATCGTCATGTTCCACTCCCTGGGTGAGGCGAAGAATCGGGCTCGCATCAGCGAGCACGAACCCGTTCAGCGCATTGAGGGCGAGAGGGAGATCGCCCACGGTGCCGACCGCGTGATCTGCGCCAGCCAGGACGAGAGGGAGCTGCTCCAGCGGCTGTACGCCGTCCCCGCCGACCAGGTCGAGGTGGTGCCCTGTGGGGTCGATCTGGAGGCCTTCCGACCGCTGGACAAGGGAGAGGTGCGGCGGCGGCTGGGCTTGCGCGACGAGCCGATCGTTCTGTTCGTGGGCCGGATCGAGCCGCTGAAGGGCATCGACATCCTCCTGCGGGCGGTGGCCCAACTGGGCGAGGACATCCACTTCTGCCTGGTGATCGTGGGCGGCGACGAATCGGCTCAGGCCGAGAAGGCGGAGCTGGAGCGGCTGGCCCAGGAGCTGGGGATCCGGGGGCGGGTGGCCTTTCTGGATGCGGTTGATCACGAGATGCTCCCCCTCTACTACAATGCGGCCGACGTGTGCGTGGTGCCCTCGTACTACGAGAGCTTTGGTCTGGTGGCACTGGAGGCGATGGCCTGCGGTACGCCGGTGGTGGCCTCGCGGGTGGGGGGCCTCCAGGGGACGGTGCGCGATAGCGAGACGGGCTACCTTATTCCCTGGCGCTGCCCCGAACCCTTCGCCGAGCGGCTGGAGCTTCTGTTGGAGAACGAGGAGCTGCGTCGCAATCTGGGGCTGAGCGCCCGCGCCGTCGCCGAGGGCTATGGTTGGGCCAGCATTGCTGAGCAGGTGGAGGCCGTGTACGAGCGGCTGGTGGCCCTGAGCCTGTCGAAGGGTCGGGTCGCGGCGGCGGCCTGCTG
>JAUYDU010000417.1 GCA_030691665.1 Chloroflexota bacterium | reverse complement strand
TCGCGGTACTGCTCCTCCGAGGCGCGATGGGGGTAGTGCTGGATGGCCTGAGGTTCGGGGTTGCCGGAAGATGGGCTGGTCATAATTTCCTCCCTTCGGCTCAGCTCAGGGCAGGCCCGATGGCGGCCGGCTGAGGGCAAGGAGACGAATTTCCTCTATATATCGCCGATAGAGGTGGACTGTGTCAATGCTCGGCCGACGCCATTGGCGATGGCGGTTATCTGCACTGAGGCGGGTGCAGTACCGCGGAAATTTGCACGACCCCAGCCTTACGCCAGAGGCGCATCCGCCTCTGCGGATGGCGGAGAAGGCGGGGGCATCGAAAGTGCTATGCATGCCCCCGCCTTATGGTGTTAAACAAAACAATCTCGTATCGCCTCTAGCGCGCCGAACAGGGAGACAAACCTCGTAGGGGCCGACCTTCAGGTCGGCCCTGGGCGGAGCTGAAGCTCCGCCCCTACGGGTGGGATGTGAAGTTATTTTCTTGATGACCATTAGGTGGGGGTGGAGAAGCAACCCGCCGATTGTGAACCAGCCGTGCCCTGGCGGGTCACGTGGTTGGCTCGGCCAGGAAGTCTCGCACCACCGCCAGGAAGGGCTCGAGCTGGTCGTGGTGAACCCAGTGTCCGGCGTTGGGGATGGCTACGGACCTATGGTTGTGGAAGGCGCTGGCCTTGTTGTCCTCCTCGGGGTTGGAGGCCATGCTCTCCTCGCCCCGGATGAGGAGTACGGGGCAGGTGATCTGGTTCCAGATGGTGCGGGCGTCGTCGATGTTGAACTCGTAGGGCGAGTGGATGCGGACGTAGTTGTCGAACTTCCAGGCGAGGGTGCCGTCATCGTTCTGGCGGGTGCCGTGGATCGTGAGGTGGCGGGCCATCTCGGTGGTGAGATGAGGGTTAGCCTGCTGCATGCGGGCGATGGCGTCTTCGATGGTGCGATAGCCGCGGGGCTGGCGCCTCTCATGGTCGTGCATGGCGGCGATCCAGTCGCGCATGCGCAAGTGGGCGGGTCGCTTCTCCATTATGCGCGGCCCCAAGCCCTCGATGGCGACCACCTTGGCCACGTGCTGGGGGAGGAGGCCGGCGTACTGGAGGGCGATGGCACCGCCCAGGGAGTGGCCGATCAGGGTGAGGGGGTAGCGGTCGATGGCCTCGCCCAGGACGGCCACGTCCAGGACGAATTCGGGCAGGCTGTACTGGCTGCCGACGGCCCACTGGCTATCGCCGTGGCCGCGCAGGTCGACGGCGTAGACGGCGTAGTCGTCTCTGAGGGCCAGGGCCACCCGGTCCCAGGTGCGGGCGTGATCGCGGCCGCCGTGGATGAGGAGCAGGGGTGGGTTCGCCTCGTCGCCCCAGACGACGTAGTGAAGCTTGAGGCGCTGCGAGTAGTAGAAGCGGGATTCGGGTTCCATAGGACAGCCTGCCATTCCTCCGGATGGGGGAAGATGGCTCAATAATCCGCTACGGCGGTTAGGGTTGTCAAATAGAGCGGGCGGGGGCAAGTGGCTCACAGTTGGTGAGTTGTTTTCTGTACTGCGGGTTGAAACCCGCAGCTTCCGTCCAAGCCGCGGCTTTCAATCCGTGGGGATGCCTATTCAGTGGACGGCCTTTGGGTCTGGGCGATCTTGGCAGGGCTGATGATCATGAACAAGATAATTCGACTGCAATGAACCTCGTAGGTCGGGGTCTTCAGACCCCGACGGTAATTCTGCGAGGGTCTAAAGACCCTCGCCTACGAAGTCGTTGCCATGTCGGCTTATCTTGTCAAAGAGCATAAACCCGCAGCTTTATGGATTCGACATCACAAGCTGCGGGATTTATCCCGCAGTGTCCATTTGGAACCCACCAGCCGTGAACTAATCACGGCACTCTTGGCCTCTTGTCAGGAGCCGCCGTGTGAGCAAGAATAGAGTGGCTGTACAATAAGGGGCGCACGCGGGATTGGGCCCGCAGGGAAAGGAGCATGGCGATGGAACTGGGCGGATACGCCGACCGGGTGGCACGCATCGACCTGACCAGCGGCCAGGTCAGCTACGAGGGCATCAACGAGGAGGACGCCCGCAAATACATCGGCGGCCGCGGCCTGGGCGTGAAGTACGTCTTCGACAACGGGCCGCAGGTGGACCCTCTCTCGCCGGACAACATCCTGTGCTTCATGATCGGCCCCTTGACCGGCACCAACGTCACCATGAGCGGTCGTATGGCCGCCGTAACTAAATCGCCGTTGACGGGGACCATCACCGACTCCCATCACGGCGGCTGGTCGGGGGCTCGCCTGCGGTGGGCGGGCTTCGATGGCCTGATCTTTAAGGGCAAGGCCGACAAGCCGGTCTACGCCTACATCGAGGGCGGGAAGGTGGAGCTGAAGGACGCCAGCGACCTGTGGGGCAAGGGGGCCCACGCCACCGTCAAGGCCCTCCAGGAGCGGCACGGCAAGGACGTGAGCGTGGTCACGATCGGCCAGGCGGGGGAGAACGGGGTGCGCTTCGCCGCCTGGGTCAACGAGAACGACCGCGTGTCCGGGCGCGGCGGCACCGGCGCTGTGGGAGGGAGCAAGAACCTGAAGGCGCTGGTGATCAAGGCGGCCAAGAAGATGCCCCGACCCAAGGACCGCGATGCCTTCAAGGGGGCTCACGCCAACGCCTTGAAG
>JAUYDU010000413.1 GCA_030691665.1 Chloroflexota bacterium | reverse complement strand
GGTCCTGCTGCCGCTCACAGACGGCCCGGTGCGCCTGGGCAAAATCCGCAGGTCGGCCAGATATGGACTCTTGACGACAATTTTGACGACAACACCGACGGAAGCCCACGGCCAACGGCGGACGCTCCGAAGCTGGGAACCCGTGGTATGATGCATCCGCAGATACTGACGGACGAGGGCGGGCGGCTCCCTTCGGACTTAACATCCGCGGCCCGCAAGGGTGTGGGGGTTCAAATCCCTCCCTCGGCACCTCAGGAATGGTCATCAGGCCAAAGCTCATCGCCAGTGTCTCCATTCACCAGCAGTCCTCCGATACAAGGGTGTCCCATCGCTGTGCTATGATTGGGGCAGGTTAGGGAGGAGAGAGATGACGCTGCAGCGGACAATCAAGGCCCTAGTCCGTAGAGGCGAGAAGCACTACGTGGCGGAATGCCTGGAGATAGCGGTGGTGACCCAGGGCCGGACGCTCGACGAGACGCTAGATAACCTCCGAGCAGCGGTGGCCCTGCACTTGGAAGGGGAGGACCCAGCGGATTTCGGCCTTGTCTCCAACCCGACTATCCTGGTCACGATGGAGCTGGAGCCAGCAGGCGCCCAGACTTAAGCGCCTCACCGCACTACAGAGAGAAACGCGGCCTATGGATTGCTAGCAGGCCCTTTGTCCTTACCCATCTTCTGCCTCACGCGATCCAAAGCGCTTTCCGCCTGCGCCGCGTAGGGCGAGCCGAGTGCCTTAAACAGGCCGAGCGCCTCTTGGAGGAGGGCCTCGGCCTCCTGTAGTTTCTCCTGCTGTTCTCTGAGAAGGCCCAACTGGTGCAGCGAGATGGCGATGCCGGACTTGTCCCCCAGCTCCTGCTCAAGGGTCAGGCTCTCCTGGTACAGTCGCTCCGCCTCCTTCAGGTCGCCACGGTCGTACGCCAGGTTCCCCAACTGGTGCAGCGAGGCGGCGATGCCGACCTTGTTCCCCAGCTCCTGCGAAAGGGCTAGGCTCTCCTGGTACAGCCGCTCCGCCTTCTCCCACTCCCCACGGCCCCGGGCCAGGTTCCCCAACTGGTGCAGCGTGCCGGCGATGCCGGACTTGTTCCCCAACTCCTGCGAAAGGGCCAGGCTCTCCTGGTACAGTCCCTCCGCCTTCTCCAACTCGCCACGGTCCTGGGCTAGCGTTCCAAACTGGTGTAGCAAGAAGGAGATACCGGCCATGAGCTTTAGCTCCCGCGCCAGGGCCAGGCTCTCCTGGTACAGCCGCTCCGCTTCCTTCAGGTCGCCGCGGCCCTGCGCCAGCATCCCCAACTGGTGCAGGATGGCAGCGACGTATGCCTTGCTTCCCAGTTCCCGCGCCAGCGCCAAGCTCTCCTGGTACAGCCCCTCCGCCTCCTTCAAGTTGCCCCGGCCCTGGGCCAGATTCCCCAACTGGTGCAGGATGGCAGCGACGTATGCCTTGCTTCCCAGTTCCCGCGCCAGCGCCAGGCTCTCCTGGTACAATTTCTCGGCCTGTTGTGGTTGGCCCTGGTCATGGTACGCTATGGCAAGGTGGTGTGCCACGCCAGCAATCTGAACCTTATCACCGGCCAGACGCGCGGCGGACAGACACCGCTCCCCGTAGGTCACTCGCTGTTGCCAGTGACCCATCTGGTCGAGGACCTCCTGAATGGCGCCGCTGGCGCCAAAGTGGGCCAGCGCCGCTGCCGCCTGGCGGCCCTCGGCGTCCTGCTGTTGGCTTTGTCCCCAGAGTGTGTCAAGCACCTCGTACAGCTTTGCACGCGCCATGTCCCGCGTGAGGCCGGCAACCGCCCACGTCTGGCCCGTGCCATCGTGCTTGGCAAGGTGCCATCGCCAGAGGGCGTCCAGGGTGTCGGCGATGCTGGTATCCCCAGTGGCGTCCTGCAAAAGGTCTCTGGACATCTGCGGCAGGAGGGAGAGGACGCAGAGGGCGGTGCGCTCCCGCAGCGTCAGCCACGCCCAGGTGCGGCCAAAGACACGCCCAGGGCCCCGCTTCTGGTCTGACGCCAGTCCCCCGCCTGAGGAGAGGTCGTGCAGGGCCTCAACCAGCCTTCCGCGCTGGGCGTATCCCAGGAGCCACCAGATGACCTCGGGGTTGCGCCCTGCCACCCCGACAAGGCCCTTCAACTGCGCGTCGGTGAGGCGTGGAGGGGGATCGAGGGCGTCTGCGCGGCGGCGGGCGTAGGCCAGGGCCTCCGGCTCCCGCATCACATCCACTTCCACGGCCTCGCCCAAGCCATTGAAACGCTGGTCCACCTGGCGCGAGGTGACCAGGAGACGGGAGCGGGCCGGGAAGGACTGCGCCAGCGCCAGAAACAGGCCCCTGTCTTCGATGGTGTCCGCGTTGTCCAGCACGACCACGTGCGGCCTCTCGCGGAGCACGTCGCAGACCGATGTGAAGCTATTGTCACACTGGAGTAGGGTCGCCAGCTCCTGTGTGAAATGCCCTAATGAGAAGCCTGGGATGCCATCGGCGCTGACCCAGACCAGTCCGAATGGTTTCTTGGCTGCGTAGCTGGCAGCGGCCTGGTAAGCAAGAGTGGACTTGCCTACTCCACCGTCGCCCCAAAGCACCACCTTGCCATTCTGACCGTCTAACAGGCTAATCACCCGCTTGACGAAGTCGTTCAACTGGTTGTCTTTGCGGGTGACGAAGTCCCGCAGCCGCGGAGGGACCTCGTCTGGAGGGTGGTACTTGGTGCCGCTGGACACGAAGTCGGCCACGCTGATAGGCCGTGACCGCTTACGCCGCCTGGGGAGCAACGGGCCGATCAAGTGCGGAAGTGCCCTGAGGAAGCCTTCCACAACTCCCCGGACAAGGTCGGCCAGGCTTTGCATCAAGGCTCTCCCCGCACGGTTTCTCTACAATTGGTTCTACTGCCCAGCCTAGTATCCTCAGTCGCCGCCGTCAAGCCCTTGGCACATCTACGTTCACCCAAGCCTTGTGACGCGCCAGACGCCGTGCTACACTCACGGTAGAGGTACGCCGATGGAGAACCTGGTGGTCCACGAGACGCCTGAGCTGCGAGACCCGCCGCTGCTCATGGCCTTCGGCGGCTGGCCCGACGCCGGCGAGGCCGCCACCAGCGCCATCAAGTACCTGGTCCGCAAGCTGCCCGCCAAGAAGTTCGCCGAGCTGAACCCAGAGGAGTTCTACGACTTCACCCAGACGCGCCCCCGCACCGTCCTGGTCGCCCCAGGGGAGCGGATGGTCCACTGGCCCGCCAACGAGTTCTTCTACTGGCGCGACACGGAGGCAGAGCGGGACATGCTGCTGT
>JAUYDU010000410.1 GCA_030691665.1 Chloroflexota bacterium | reverse complement strand
ACCGGCCCGGCCACCTGGGGCGTGCCGCCCCCCTTGACCCACGAGACGACCTCGTTGCGGGCCAGGGTCAGGGCCTCGACGGTGGTCTGGACGCCCTTGGGGACGGCTTGCCAGGGGGGGAAGGCTTCCGATTCAGTCATTCCCGGATAGAGGGGCGCTATCACGATGCCGGTGGGGCCCTGGCGCCTCTGTTTGCCTTCGCTGTCAACGTAGGTGGGAGGAGACCAGCGGGCGTGGACGGCGATCTCCTTGAACTCGCCCTGCTGCTTAACCCGCATGGTGATGGTCTCGCCCAGGTTCAGGCGGATCTGGGTGCCCACCTCCTGGGTGTTGCGCACCTCGTGGCCGTTGATGGCCAGGATGACGTCGCCTGCCTGGAGCCCGGCCTTCTCGGCGGGGGAGTCAGGTATCACCTGGGCGATCTGGGTGAGGCCCACCGGCACGGCGCGCGGGATCATGAAGCTGATGGCGAACAGAAGGACGGGGAGCAAGAAGTTCATGGTTGAGCCGGAGGAGAGGACGAGCAGGCGCACCCAGTGGGGCTTGGCGGCCAGGCTGGTCGGATCGCCGGGGTCTTCCTCGCCCAGCATGCGCACGAAGCCTCCCAGGGGCAGGGCGTTGATGGAGTAGATGGTCTCGCCAATCTGCTTGCCCCAGACGCGGGGCGGGAAGCCCAGCCCGAACTCTAGCACCCGCACGCGGGTGATCTTGGCGGTGATGAAGTGCCCCAGCTCGTGGGCGATGATCAGGACGATGAGGATGGCGACGAAGGGAAGGAGCGACTGGAGGAACATGTCAGCTAGCCGACCGCCACCGCAGCCTGAAGGTCATCGACAATTTGGTTGATCTCTGCAGGATAAATCCCGCAGCTTCCCCAAAGCTGAGGGTTTCAACCCTCAGGGGTGTTTCTATTTTCCCTAGGCCCATTAGCCTGGGGTGTTGTCTATCAAACATATCAGGCCTTGGTCCTGAGCCAGTCCTCGGCCCACTGGCGGGCCCAGGCGTCGGCGGCCAGCACCTCGTCCAGGTCGGGCTGGGAGCTTCCCTGGTGGGCGGACAGGGACGCCTCGATCACCTTGGCGATGTCCAGGAAGCCGATGTGGCCGCCCAGGAAGTGCTCCACCGCGACCTCGTCGGCGGCGGCCATTACGGCTGGAAACGTGCCACCGCGACGGCCCGCTTCCAGGGCCAGGGCCAGGCAGGGAAAGCGTTTGAGGTCGGGCTGGGAGAAGCCCAGGGAGCGAACGCGGGCGAGGTCCAGGCGCTTGCCGGCGGCCATGGGCAAGCGCTGCGGATAGGTTAGGGCGCACTGAATCGGCAGGCGCATGTCTGGCATCCCCAACTGGGCCTTGACCGACCCGTCACAAAACTCCACCAGGGAGTGGACGATGCTCTCGCGATGGAGCAGCACTTCGATCTTATCAAACGGCACTCCAAACAGCCAATGGGCCTCGATGGCCTCCAGCCCCTTGTTGAGAAGGGTGGCGCTATCGACGGTTATCTTGTGGCCCATCTCCCAGGTAGGATGACGCAGGGCCTGCTCGGGCGTTACACGCTCCAGCTCGTCCAGAGGCTGGTCGCGGAGGGGGCCGCCGGAGCCGGTAAGGATGATGCGGGCGATGTTCTTGCGATCTTCTCCCCACAGGCACTGCCAGATGGCGCTGTGCTCGCTGTCCACCGGCCGCAGATCCGCGCCGCAGCGGCGGGCCTCGGCCACCACCAGGTGGCCGGCCATCACCAGCACCTCCTTGTTGGCCAGAGCCACCACCTTGCCCGCCCGGGCTGCCGCCAGGGTGGGCAGGAGGCCGGCCTTGCCGGCGGTGGCCACCACGACGATGTCCACGCTGGCATGAGCGGCCATCTCTTCCATGGTGGCCCACCGGGCCGGGATGGCGCCTCTGGCGGTCTTCTGGTAGAGGTAGTCGGCCTCGCGGTCGGCCCAGAGGAGCTGGGGGGAGAACTCCTTGGCCTGCTCTTCCAGGAGGGTGACGTTGTGGCCGGCGGCCAGGCCGACGATGCGGAAGCGGTGGCGCAGGTCGCGGACGACCTCCAGGGTCTGGCGGCCGATGGAGCCGGTGGAGCCGAGGATGGCGAGGCCGGTCACAGAACCACCCATATCGCGTAATAGTATACCACCGGCGCTACGAATAGGACGCTGTCCAGGCGGTCGAGGACGCCGCCGTGGCCGGGGACGACGACGCTGGCATCCTTGACGTGAGCCCCGCGCTTGATGAGGGACTCCGCCAGGTCGCCGAGCTGGGCGGCCACGGGCACCAGGAAGGCCAGGGGGACGATGGCGGCGGCGTCCAGCCGCAGGCCCAGGGCGTAGTTAAGCAGCAGCAGGCCCAGGGCGCCGAAGATGAGGCCGCCCAGGGAGCCCTCCAGGGTCTTGCCGGGGCTGATGTGGGGCACGAGCTTGGTGCGGCCCAGGGCGTGGCCCACGAAGTAGGCGCTGGTGTCGTTGGCGAAGGTGGCGAAAACGGCGAGGAAGACCCAGTCGCGGCCGTTGTCGAGCTGGCGCAGGAACTCCAGGTGGCTGCCCAGCCAGCCGATGTAGAGGACGCCGCCCACCGTGGTCAGCCAGTCGCCCAGGGCCCGATCGACGTCGCCGGTGAGGGTGAGCCAGAGGAAGGGGAGGACGGCGGCCAGGGCCATGGCGCCCGCCCACCAGTCGCCGCCGTGGTGGGCGCCGGCGACAAGCAGGGCAACAAAAGCCACGCCCATCAGGCCGAGGGGCCGCTGGTTGAGCAGGCGGGGCAGCCTGAGGGGGCTGATGGCGGCCAGGGGGTTCTCGATAAGAGTAGGGTTCCCGCCGGAGGCGGGCCCGCCTCGGGCGGGGGCTGGGGCGGGCGCTAGGGCGGCGTAGAACTCGAGGGCGGCGACGACGAGGAAGAAGGCCAGGGCTACTGAGTACCAGGCGCCGCCCAGCCAGATGAGGGCGACAATGATGGGGACGCCGATGATGGAGGTGGCGACCCGTTGCAAAAGCATTAGCGCTTGGGGGAGTGTTGGGAGGGGCGTCGTCTGCTGGCGGAACGTTCGTCGTCCTCGGGGGCGAGGCCGCCGAAGCGACGCTTGCGCTGGCTGTAGGCGAGGAGGGCCTGGTCGATGTCCTCGCTGTCGAAGTCGGGCCAGTAGACGGTGGTGGAGTAGAACTCGGCGTAGGCGCCTTGCCAGAGAAGGAAGTTCGATACTCGCATCTCGCCCGCTGTGCGGATGATCAGGTCTGGGTCGGGCAGGTTGGCGGTGTAGAGATGGGAGGAGAAGACGTCTTCGTCGACATCCTCGGGTCTCATGCCGTCGGCCATCAGGCGGCGCACGGCGTCCACGATCTCGGCCCGTCCGCCGTAGTTGAAGGCGATGCACACGGCCATGCGGTCGTTGTCCTTGGTGAGTTCGATGGCGTCCAGCACCTCTCGCTGGAGCTTGGGTGAGAGGCCGTCCAGGTTGCCCAGGTGGAGGAGGCGGATGCCATTCTCGTGGAAGTGCTTGGTCTCGCGCTTGATGACGCGGCTGAGGATGCGCATCAGGCCTTGAACCTCCAGCCGCGGCCGGGTCCAGTTCTCGGTGGAGAAGGCGTAGAGGGTGAGGTACTTGACGCCGTAGTCGGCGAAGCGCTCGATCACCTGGCGAATGTTCTCGGTGCCCGCCCGGTGACCGGCCATGCGGGGCAGGCCCCGCTGGCGAGCCCAGCGGCCGTTGCCATCCATGATGATGGCCACGTGGGTGGGCACGCAACTGTGGGACAGAGGTGGCGCTGGTTGGGCGGATTGCACAGCCATGGGGTCGATTCCACCGTTATCTAACGTCCGAGGCTTGCCTGGGGTTCCCCCTGGGCAGGCGGGCGTCCTCAGACCGCCAGGTGGTCCGCCTCCTTCTCCTCGCCGACCCGGTCGATCTCCTGGATGAAGTCATCGGTGAGCTTCTGGAGCTGGTCTTGCCCGCGGTACTGGGCGTCCTCG
>JAUYDU010000347.1 GCA_030691665.1 Chloroflexota bacterium | reverse complement strand
AAGGACCTAGAGGACCAGGAAGGAGGGTGGCTAACCGGCCAGCGAGTGGTATCATTGCCAGAGGTGGGCAGACCCCAGGACACAGCGGGAGTCTCTCTTATTCTGGCCCCGTGATTGTCTTAATGATGGGGTCCACCTCAGGAGGTGGCGCATGGCGGTGCTGAAGGCCGTCTGCCTGGACGGTGGGAAGGTGGAGGTGATGACGGCCTCAATCGAGAAGGACCGGACGGTCCACGGCCTCTGCGACGACTGCTACCAGAGGTTGCTGGAGCAAGACCCCAAGCTCGCCAGATGGGCGTTCAAGGGCGATGACCAAGCGACGAGCAAAAAGTAGAGAAAGGAGGAGTTGCGCATGAACGAGAAGGTGGTTACGGACACCTGTGTCGTTTGTGGGAAGACCGTTACCCAGACGGACGACAAGTTCTGGGACGACGGATGGATCCCTCAGGTGATGATCGGTGACCAAGAGAAAGGCCCCGTTTGCCCGGACCACGAGATAGACAATACGGGGGAGTACCTGACCCTGAAGCAGGGCTAGAACAGGAAAGTATCAAAGACGAAGAAAGGAGGAGACATGGCTCGGAAGTTCGTGTACGACAACAGGGAGTACCCAGACCCCGACCCCAGCATGACGGTGGAGCAGGTGAAGGCCTCCATGGCCAGCTTCTTCCCCGAGCTGGCCAACGCCTCGGTCAAGGAGCGCCAGGACGGGCAGGACACCGTGTACGAGTTCGAGAAGCGGCTGGGGACCAAGGGATGAAGCCAGCCGACCTGGTCAGGGCCCTCCGCGCTGTCCCCGAGAAGAAGCTTCGCCTGGTGGAGTTGGCCTGGGAGTTGGTACGCGAAGACGGCAGCCCCGACGTGGACAAGGCGGCGGACAGGCTGGACGAGGTGGGGGCAGCCTGCGCCGAGGTCAACGGGTACACCCAGGCGACCCAGAGGCTACTGTGGCAGCTCAAGAGCCTGGCCCGCTCGTAAGCCTGGGCGACCGCCTGCGGTCCTCCGCGCCGCAACTCCTGCAAACGGTGGTGGAGTGGCTGTCCCAGCACGACGCCTACCTGGCGTTCGTGGCGCTGGTGCGGGAGTTCCTGCCCGACCAGGAGAGGGCCATCCTGCGGGAGGGTGGCGTCGGCGTCCGCGTGGCCGCCTTCGCCAACCACTTCCGCGACCGCTACTTCGAGCTGCCGGGGCACTTCGAGGACGGCGACGCCGAGCAGTACGCAGACCTCACCAGCGGCATACCCATACTGCCCAGGGGCATCGGGTGGGAGGAGTACGAGAACCTACCCGACTGGGCGTCCGACTACCAGGTCCTGGCGGCGCTGTGCCAGAACCACATGGGGAGCGATCACGCCCGGATCGCCCTTCTGGAGTCCTGCGCCCAGTGGATACCGAAGGGCCTCCTGGCCCGCACGGGCCAGGGGTATTCCGCCGAGTTGCTGCATGAGCGGTTGGACGGCACCCGGTACGCCCCAGCCGCCCTCATGGCCGACTGGCTCAACGGCGATACCGGCAACGCCTTCCTGGACCTGGATGAGGAGACGGCCGCGCAGATCTGGCAGCCGTGGAAAAGGAGCGTGGTCGAGGAGATGACGCGGGACTGGCATCAGGCCGACCTGATAGAGCGCCGCATCGGTGAACTGGGCGAGTGGCTCCTGGAGGCGCCTGCCATGCGCTTCAGCCGCCTGCTGAACGTCATCGAGGGGTGGGAGGAGCTTAACCCGCCGGAGGACCCGCGACAGATGAGGCTGCCGGGGCGAGAGTTTCAACCGGTAGAGACCTGATAGGAGGTGACTATGGGACAGTGGAACGAGAGGCACAAGGAGCTCATGTGGCGCGTGGTGCAGGCCGCGTGGGCGCAGTTGGGCTGGTGGCGCCTGGAGCGGGGGGTGGACGAATCGTGCCACTTCACCGGAGGGTTTGCCAGCGGCAACACCGTGGACCTCTATGGCGACTCCCTCTGGGAGTGCCTGGAGCGGGTGGAAGCCTTCCTGCGTGAAGGGTCCCGATGAGTCGGCGCAACAAGGTTGAGAGCTGGCGCTGGGCCCTGCCACCCAAGCTCAAGGTCCCGCCCGACGAGCTTCAGGCCAGGATAGACATCTTCAGCGAGACGGTGGTGCTGAGGCTCTACGAGAGGGGCGTGGCCACCACCAGGCCCGTGTCGGCCCTGGACGTTGCCAAGGCGTTCTTCTCGGAGATCCCCCTCGGCTCCGGTATCCTCCCGGATGGGGCGCTGTGGTGGTCCTCAAGCCGGGAGGGCCGGGAGGTGGCCCTGTGGGTCTCGCCCAGGGTCTGGCCCGTGGCGCTCCAGTTGGAGGCCTTCAAGCCGCCCCGCCGAATGAAGCTGCCCATGCCCGGGCTGGTGTTCATCTGCCAGGCAGGACGCCCTCCCAGGGTCTTTGCCGCCAAACGGCGCCCGGATGGTCCAGGGCAGATCCTCTACCACGCTCCGCTGTTCAACGTCTTCCAGGACGGGCGGACCTGCTCCGGCACCCAGCGCTACGGCCCCGACATAGGCAAACACCCCTGGGAGTTCATGACATCCTTCTTCACGGAGGCCGCCCACACCCGGGGGCGGTCCAGAAGCCACCCCGACAACCTGCTCGCCCTCTGGGAGGAGCTGGAAGGCAAGCGCCGCTATCCACTGGGCGACCTGGCGCCCTGCTGCAAGGTGGAGGGCATCGCGCCGGCAGGAGGGACGCCGTGAAGGGCATCGTGGGCTACCAGGTGAACCACCGGGACGGCGTGCTGGGAGAGTCTGGCCAGGCCTACGACTACATCATGGCCGGCAACGGCCTCTTTGTGAGGGCCGAGAAGCTGGCCCCCGGCGGGCTGGCGCTTCTGCGGGCCACGGTCCAGGTGGCCGAGGCCCCGGTGAGGGAGCTGGCGCCCCTGGCGCCGGCGGTGGAGTTCCCCCAGGGAAAGCCGCTGGAGCTGCACTGGCACGCCTTCCTGGCGCTGGCGAAGCAGCGGCCCTCCGTGGAGGTGTATGCCGCGGTGGTGTGGCGAGACGGCGCCTACCACCTGGCCGTGCCTGAGCAGGAAGGCACCGGCGCCCACGTGGAGTACCAGGCCGTCGCCGACACGGTGGTGGACATGCACTCCCACGGCCACATGGGGGCGTGGTTCAGCACGACGGACGACGCCGACGACACGGGCTTCAAGGTGAGCGTTGTGCTGGGACGGCTGGACATGCTGACCTACGAGGTGGAGGCCCGGGTGAGCGTCTACGGGTACCACGACCGTGTGTACGTGGGAGACATCTTCAGATAGGGGGAGGTGAGCTTGTACCGTCTGGACAACAGCCTGGTGAGCGGAAGGCGCATCATCGCCGTGGTGGGATGCGGCGGCACCGGCGGCTTCGTGGCCGAGGGGCTGTGCAGGCTCTTCCGTGGGGGAGACGCGCGCATCGTGCTGGTGGACGGGGACCGGGTGGAGGAGCGCAACTTGCTGCGCCAGAACTTCTACCCCGAGGAGCTGGGGCAATTCAAGTCCCAGGCCCTGGCGGAGAGGCTGGCCACGAAGTTCCAGATGCCCGTGGGCTACTCCGTGGACCCCTTGATGAACCCGCTGGAGGAGCGCTGGCGCCATCAGATGCTGGCCATCAGCCCCGGCCTCCTGGTGGGGTGCGTCGACAACGCCTACGCCAGGGGCGCCATGTCCCAGTGGAGCGAGCGCTGGCACATGGGCTGGTGGGTGGACGTGGGCAACGGCGAGAGCTTTGGCCAGGTGCTCATAGGCAACCGACCCAAGCGCCTCCTTCAGGGGGCGTTCGACGAAGCTCAGGGCGTCTGCTACGGCCTCCCAAGGCCCACGGAGCAGCGGCCTGAGCTGCTACTGCCTCCCCAACCGGCCCCAGTCCAGGACTGCGCCGAGGCGGTGGAGGCGGGGGAGCAGTCGCCCATCATCAACCAGGCGATGGCCGCGTTGACCCTGGAGGTGGTGCGGCGCATCGTCGAGGGGACGTGCACCTGGATGCAGCTCTCGCTGGACCTCCAGGAGGGGACGCTCAGGGCCACCCACGCAACCCCACAACTGGTGTCGCAGATAACGGGGTTGCCAGTTAACAAGCTGATAAGCCGGACAACACCGGCAGGAAGGAGATGAGACGATGACCCAGGAGAACAAACCACGACAGGGACTGAAGGTGGTGCTGGAGGAGCTAGCCGGCAGGGCGATGGTGGGGGTCCAGGCGAAGGACTGTGACCCGGTGCTCACCGTGCTGCCCGGCCTGACGCTGGAGCAGGCGCTGGAGCGCGTGCCCGGCCTGGTGGCGGCGGCCAGGGAGCGGTGGGCCCAGAACCCCAAGATGCCTGCCTACCAGCGGCCGCCGGAGCCAACGAAGCCGGCGACGCCCGCAACCAGAAGCACGGCGGCGGCGCCGCCCAAGCCCAGGCAGCCCGAGGTGGTGCGGCCCAAGCTCATGTAGCCACGGGGGCAAGAAGACCCAGTGGTGCGGTCCCTGAGCCACACGGTCCCCTGTCAGCCAGCCAGATGGCGCTGAAGGCGGGGACAGCGCCCCAGACAGGCCCCTGGGCGACCCCAGGGGCCTGTTTTGTCTGAAGGGAGGTGACGGACATGGACTATCCTGTCGTTGCGGCGGTCCCGGGCCAGCCCCCGCGGAGGGCCAGGCTGACCACGGAGCACTCCATGAGCAGGCACGGCATCCCCGTGGTGGTGATCGGGAACAGGGCCTATGACCCTGACGAGGTCCTCTGGCTGGACGGGTCGCCGGAGGCCCTGGAGGAGGCGGCAAAGGCCAGGTTTTCGGTGCTGCCCCCGGAGTGGAGCCGCCGGCCCGGAGCCTACGACGGCCTGGAGGAGTAGCTGTCACGAGTCGACGGGTGTTTTGAGTGCGAAATGGGCGCCGAGCTCCGTGTCCGACTGGACATCCTGAGGTGGCGCTGGTGGAGGAGTGGCAGGCCCAGGCAGATGGTCTGGCGTCCGTGCGCAGGCCTGAGATCCCGGCGGAGACCATCCCTCCCGCCGAGCGTCTCCCGGGAGTGGAGCAGTCTCCGACGGACAGCTCCAGTCGGGTGGTAAAACGGTTCCATGCCTGGTTTTACCGGCCCAGCAGTCCGCGTTCCCTTCCTAGACCGCTCGTACTCTATCTGTCTCCCCTTCTTCGCGCCTCGGGAAGGCGCCATGGAGCGCTTAACCGGCCGGGCCCCGGTAAAACCTGGGGGCCAAGCTGGTAAAACCACCCTCGATGGCGCCGGTATAACCGGGACCCTCAAAATCCGGGATCCGACTCGACATCCTCCCGAGACCCCATCGGTTCAGGGAGACAGCCGGGGAGTGAGGAGGCGCCAAGCGGGCGGGTCTGTCCCAGGGCGACCAGGTGAGCACCGGAGTGGGCACACCTGGGGGGTGTTCGCCACGTCCTGTGGGCGCCGGCGCCGTTGGCTTGTCCACGGCCACCATCCTCCATCCCTCCATACATCCATACATACGTCTCAATCCAGGTGTCTGTCTATAGGGAATGCATAGCTCCTGAGAAGTATCCGTGAGGGGGATGGGTGGATGGTGACGCGGGTGGCGCAACGCCGAGCGTCTGGAACCGGGTGTGCCTCGGCTGAGTGCCAGCCTGGTTCGGCGGGATGATCAGCGCCACTGGCCGCACCCCCGGCCTCCATCCTCCCTCCCTGCCCGTCAGTCTGTTCAGCTCCTGCTTTCAGAATAGCCATCCGGGAGCGTCAGGATGGTGGCTGGGTGACGGCTCGGGTGGTACCGGAACGGCGGCGCTCGGGAGGTGCGGCCGCAACCCCTGGAGCGGCTGCTGCAACAGACCGACTCCGAGACGCCCTGGCGGTGCGCCAGGCGGGGGTCCCCCCTCCGCCCGGGCAGCCTCGACCGTATCATCACGGCAGGCCCTGGTTAAGCAATGCGGTCCATCCACCAGGGTCCCCACCCGAAATCCAGCCGCATACATCCAGGATGGACCAGGTATGATGGGCTGGAGCGCGAGTCCGAGGAAGGGTTTGAACTCCTGTTACGATATGTACCCGTGCCTCTCCAGACACTACCTCCATTCAGACAGACAGTCATTCAGTCGTTCGTTCGATCATCCATCCATCCGTCCAAGGAGAACCGTCGCACAGATACTCCAGGGGGGGTGGGGGGTGTGCCGCCGGACGCTGTGCTCCAGGGTGAGGTCTGGGTAGCAGGGAGAGTGTACCAGGACAGTGCGCTCCAGGGCGGGGGGTGGAGTATCTGTGGCGTGTACCTGGACGGTACCGTCCAGGAGAGGCGTGGAGTACCTGGGGGAGATTACCAGGTCGATACCATCTAGGATGGGTGGGTGGTCCTGGGGCGCAGAAGGACGACGTGCTGTAACGCGTGTTACACCCACACCAGCTTCGGGGTTGCGCAGGCCTTCTGTCGTTGGGCGCCAGGGGGCTGGGCGGACATTCTGGTGCACCCAGGTGTCCCAGGGCCAAGTTGGAACAGCCAAAGCGCCCATAGGGGTCGCGCAAGAGGTAGTTCATCTCTGTGACTGTGGGCACGTGGCCTATGGTGTTACTGGCGAGGCCAGGAGGCACGCCTCCGAGGGCGTTCGGGTGTTCGCTACTTGTTCTGGACACCGACGCCGCTGGCCTCCCCACGACCACCATCCCCCCCATCCCTCCATACATCCATACATACATCCCCATCCAGGTGTCTGTCTATTGAGAATCCATAGCTCCTGAGAGGTATCCGGGAGGGGGGTGGGGGGATGGTGACCCGGATGGCGCAGCGCCCGGCGCCTGGACCAGGGTGTGGCAGGGCCGAGGTCGTGGTACACGCAGGTGTCCCAGGACCGGCTCTGACAGGGTAGGACGTGCGTACTGGGGGACCTGGGCCGAGGTCCTGGTCCCGGTGGGGTCACAGGACTGGGTCGGACAGTGTCGTGTGCCAGCGGGCACACCCCTGGCGCGTCGGCCTCGTCATCTGGACACCGGCGCCGTCTGCCGGCCCACGAGTCACCATCCCCGTGCCCCCATCCCCCTGGTATCGTCTGAGAATACGTATCTCATGGCAAGCATGTGGAGAGGGGTCAGGTCGGGGGAGGGTGGTGGGGGGATGGTGACCCGGATGGCGCCGCGCCAGGCGCCTGGACCAGGGTGTGCCTGGGCCGAGGACCTGGTACACCCTGGCGTCACAGGAGAGAGTCGGACGTGACAGGTCGTACGTACCACGGGGACCTGGATGGTCGTCGTGGTCCCTGATGGTCCTGGACCAGGTCGGGGCGGCCAGGGCGCCCGTCGAGGCGGTTCGGGAGGGAGGTATATGATGTTCCAGGCGGTGGGGCGTGGCCGGCGGTAAAACGGGAGAGCCGCCGGTAAAACCGCAGCTAGGCGCTCGGTGTTGGCGCATCCTATCGCGCGTTTTACCATCGGTGAAAAGAAGGTTCATCTCTGGCTTTGCTGCAGAGTTCCCGACCGCCAACCGCTCTCGGCTATCGCAGACCCAAGGTAAGGAGTGAGCCATGGACCATGTCACCAAGCGC
>JAUYDU010000327.1 GCA_030691665.1 Chloroflexota bacterium | reverse complement strand
GTTTGTCTCCCGGTTCGGCGCTCTAGAGGCGATATGAAATTGTTTTGTATAACACGATCAGGCCTGCCCAGGGCTGGCCGGCGGCGGATTGGCGCCCTACGTCCCCTCCTCGGGCGTGGCGGTCGCCTCCCCGATCGCGATCGGGGTAGGCGTAGCCGTCGCCGCCGGCGTCTCATAAGCCGAGGGCGATCCCTCCGGCCCGAAGACGATGCGTACGCAGTCGCCGTCCTTGGGCACGTAGCGGGGGAAGTTGCCCAGCTCCTCCATGTCCTCGTCGGCCAGCTCGCTGCACTGGGTCTTGAACGCCTCGTGAGCCCCCGTCGCGCTGCGCCAGTCGATGCGCCTCTTCAGCACTCGCAGCACCCCCGCCTGGCCATCGGGGCCGACGTCGCCGTTGTTGTACTCCTGGCCGTCCAGCAACCGCAGGGTGGACTTGGCGAGCTTCATGCCGCCGCTCTCGAACCACTTGCCCAGGGCGGCGCCCGCCCCCTCCTCGCTGCTGACCTGGGGGTGGATGTGGAGCAGGCCATCGCCGTGAGCGTGAACGCCGCTCTCCCAGGTCGGCATGCCGGGCCGGTCGCCCCCTATGTCGGGCTGCCTCTGGCCCCAGATGTAGATCTCCAGAGCTCCGTGTATGTGGTCGCCTATCGCTGGGGCGGTCGTCACCCGCAGGAAGAAGAACAGAGCGATGATCACGCCGATGACGGCAGCGATGCCCGCCACCGGCAGCCAGGGAGGGACGCCGAAGCGGCGGCGCCGGCGTTGAGCGGCCCCGATAGGTCGGGGGGCAGCGCGCGTCGCTCCCGCGCTCGCCCAGTCGATGGAGGAGGAACGCTGCTCGGGCTCCCGGCGCCGTTCCTGGCCCCGACCCCGGTCAGGGCGCTGCCCCCTCTTGTGCTCCTTCTTGGCCATTACGTCGGTTCCTTTCCCGCCGCCACCTGCGATCGATAGCGCTCGTCCATCTCCCTCACCCTGGCCACGTTCTCGGCCTCCGCGGGGTCAGCCTCGGCCGAGAACCAGGCGTCCAGGATCTCCCTGGCGATGACCTCCGAGGTGGCCCGCAGGCCGCCGAAGGCGGCACGTTGGCCTGGTTCCAGGCGCGGGCCCCTCTAGCCGTCTCGGCGTCGGCGCAGAGAGCAGCCCGCACGCCGGGCACCTTGTTGGCGGCGATGGACACGCCGGTGCCCGTCCAGCAGAACAGCACCCCTTCGTCACACTCGCCGGCCGCCACCTTCTCCCCCACCGCCTGGGCCACGTCGGGCCAGGGATAGGTCTCGTCCGTTAACGGCCCGACGAACTCCACCTGGTGGCCCCGCCGCTTCAGCTCCTCCACCACCAGGTCCGTAACATGAGTACGCTCGTCGGTGCCCACAGCGATCTTCATGGAACCCTCTCTGGACATAAACAACAATCCATTGTAATCAATGGAACACCTAGCCGCTACCGTAGGCGGAGGCTAGCCCGCGTGCCTAACGCTGCTCGGGCTCGGCCCCTGGCCGCCCGAACGATTCCCCCTCCTCGGCTGGTGCCTTGCTGGGAGGGGGAGCCACCTCCTCTGCCGCCTCCGCCGCAGGCGGCTCCTCAGGCGGTGCGGCGGTGGCCGAATCCTGGGCGGGTGAACTGCTCTCCGGCGGCGGCAGCGGCCCCAGCCGCTTGATCACCTCGTCCAGGAAGGTCCTGGTGATGATCAGGTTGGTTTTGATGATGGCCCGCGCGAAATTCCTCACCTGCCAGAGCATCGTTCACCCCTCCTGCACCCAAAGGCGGTGGTGAGCAGTCGGCCGACTGCTCACCCTTATTATAGATGAAACCGGGGCTCGGAGAAGGCAGCCGCGACAGGCAGGGCCTTCCCCGTCGCTGCCCACGGCGCGGCCTTCGCCCAACCCGCCGCCCAGGATGCGCTTGGAGAGGCGGTTCTCCACCCGCCGCTCGCCGGTGTCGCGGAGAGGGGAAAAACCAGGCCGCTCTTAGTGCAAGAACATATCTCGTGGCCTCTTGACAAGTCCCCTGTCTTGTGCTAAGAATCGACCGACTTAACATAAGGCTCCGCGTGGCTGGCGCCACCGGGGCCGCGGAAACGGGCGCGGCTGCACCCGTCGCCCTTTCGTGATAAGCGGCGGGCTGAGGCGGTGCAAGGGAGCGCCCCGGAAAGGGGGAGCAGCGATGCGAAAGCTGATGGTACTGGCACTTCTGGCGGTGGCGCTCGCGGCCGGGCCGGTGGTCGGCCCAAGTCCGGCCGAGTCCGCCTTCCCGGGGGCGAACGGCAAGATCGTCTTCGCCAGCGACCGGGACGGCAACTGGGAGATCTACGTGATGAACGCCGACGGCAGCGGCCAGGTCAAGCTCACCAACAATCTGGCCGACGACCAGTTTCCGGCCTGGTCGGCAGACGGCACCAAGATCGCCTTCTCCCGAGACTGTGACATCTACGTGATGAACGCCGATGGCTCCGGCCAGACCAACCTCACCAACGACCTCCTCACCTGCGACGGCCAGCCCACCTGGCCGCCTGACGGGTCGAAGATCGTATTTCACAGCGACAGTGAGATCTACGTAATGGACGCGGACGGCAGTAACCGCACGAACCTCACCAACAGCCCCGAGGACGAGTACGACCCTGCCTGGTCCCCCGACGGCTCCAAGATAGCGTTCGCCGCTCTTCCGGCGGAGCCCGGGGGCGGCAGGATCGACGTGATGGATGCGGACGGCGGCAACCGGATCACCCTGTTCGGAGAAGGGGGGATAGTTGGCGGTGTGGAGTGGTCGCCGGATGGGTCCAAGATCGCCTTCGCCAACGGTGGGCCACCCGGACCAGTCATCGAGATCTACGTGATAGGTGCCGACGGCATGAACCTGCAGCAGCTGACAAGCATCGGCGTAGTCACCGGTTGGCCTGCATGGTCGCCCGACGGGACCAAGATCGCCTTCGCAAGCGACGTTGACGGCGACAGTGAGATCTACGTGATGGATGCTGACGGCAGCGGCCAGACGCAGCTGACCGACAACGCAGCACAAGATGAGGCCCCCAACTGGCAGCGGCTTCTTGTCTACAGCTTCAGCGGCTTCTTCCGCCCGGTGGACAACCCACCGGTGCTCAACTCCGTCAAGGCCGGGAGCGGCATGCCGGTCAAGTTCAGCCTGGGCGGCGATCAGGGCCTCGACATCTTCGCAACGGGCTATCCCAGGTCACAAAGGATCAACTGCGACATGTCGACACTCTTGGACGCCATCGAGGAGACCGTCACCGCCGGCTCGAGCAGCCTCTCCTACGACCCCATCGCGGATCAGTATGTTTACGTCTGGAAGACTGACAAAGCTTGGGCGAGTACCTGCCGCCAACTGATCGTCAGGTTGAACGACGGCACCGATCACGTCGCGAACTTCAAGTTCAAGTAGAGCCGACCGCGGCCACCCACTTACGAAAGTGACGGGTCGCGAAACGGGGCGGGGCCACGCGGCCCCGCCCCCCTCATTTCCTGCCCGACGCCAACCGCTAGGCCTTCGCCCCTACCCTCGCCTCCTTCCGCTCGAACAGGTACTCCCCCTCCGCCGACACGTCCACTACCACCGTGTCGCCCTCGCCGAACTCGCCGGCCAGGATGCGCTTCGACAGCGGGTTCTCCACCCGCCGCTGCACCGTGCGCCGCAGGGGCCGCGCCCCGAACACTGGGTCGAAGCCCTCCTTCACCAGCGCCTCCTTGGCCGCCTCCGTCAGCTCCAGCCCCACACCCCGCTCCGCCAGCCGCTGGCGCACGTCGTTGGTCAGCAGCTCCACCACCTGCTTCAGGTCGTCCTCGGTCAGCGACTCGAAGATAATCGTCTCATCGATGCGGTTCAGGAGCTCCGGCCGGAAGGTCTCCTTCAGGGCCTTCTCCACAGCGCTCTTCAGCCGCTCCCGCTCGCTCTTGGTCTGCTTACCACCGGGCATGAAGCCCACCGTCGGTCGCTGGAACTCGGCCGTGCCCAGGTTGCTGGTCATGATCACCACCGTGTTGCGGAAGTCCACCGTCCGCCCGTGGCCGTCGGTGAGGCGGCCGTCCTCCAGGATCTGGAGCAGGATGTTGAACACGTCCGGATGGGCCTTCTCCACCTCGTCGAACAGGACGACCCGATAGGGCCGCCGCCGCACCGCCTCGGTCAGGCTGCCGCCCTCCTCGAAGCCTACGTAGCCCGGCGGGGCGCCGATCAGGCGGGACACGGTGGGCCGCTCCTGATACTCGGACATGTCGATGCGCACCATCGCCTCTTCGTCGTCGAACATGAACTCGGCCAGGGCCTTGGCCAGCTCCGTCTTGCCCACTCCCGTCGGCCCCAGGAACACGAAGCTGCCGATGGGCCGCTTGGGGTCCTTGAGGCCGGAGCGGGCCCGCCGGATGGCGTCGGCCACCGCCGCCACCGCCTCCTGCTGGTCGACGATCCGCTCGTGGAGGCGCTCCTCCATGTTCAGCAGCTTGTCGGCCTCCCCCTCTATCAGGCGGGCGACGGGGATGCCGGTGATCTTGGCGATGAGGCTAGCGATGTCCGACTCGCTCACCGTCATGTCCACCTTCTCCTCAGCCTCCCACTGGGCCTTGGCCGCCTCGTACTCCCCTTCCAGCTTCAACCGCTCGCTCTTGATGCGGGCCGCCTCGGCGTAGTCCTCCCGACCGTCGGCCGCCTCCTCCTCGCGCGCCAGCTCGTCGATGCGCCTCTTCGTCTCCCGCAGCTCCGGCGTCAGGCCCTGGGCGTCGATGACGTGCTTGCTGGCCGCCTCGTCGATGAGGTCGATGGCCTTGTCCGGCAGGAAGCGATCGCTGACGTAGCGATTAGAGAGCTTGACCGCCGCCTCGATGGCCTCGTCCGGTATCTTTACCTTGTGGTGCGCCTCGTAGCGCGGCCGCAGCCCCTTGAGCATCTCGATGGTGTCCTCTGACGACGGCTCGTCGATGTACACCGGCGAGAAGCGGCGCTCCAGGGCCGGA
>JAUYDU010000278.1 GCA_030691665.1 Chloroflexota bacterium | reverse complement strand
ACCAGCACCGCCGTCACCAGGGGCGCTACCCAGATCCTTGTCCGCTTACTCATAGGTCTCCTCCAAACTATGCTACAGGAGCGGGGTACTTACCTGTTCCACCCCGCCCCACGTCGATACCCAAATAGTGACTGGAAACGTGAAAAAGAACCTTGCAACCTCTCTCGAAGCTGCGGGGCACAAATTTCCCGCCGCCTTATCAACTGATTAACACGCCTGAGGGTCGATAAAGGTTAACCAGCCGCTCGCGCCTCTCCTGCCGTCGGTGCCGGCAACGGTCAAGGAAGATCAGGCAGGCTCTACTCCAGGACGATCCGCCCGCTCTTGCCACCCGATTTGCGCACCAGGCGCACCTTGTCGATGCGCATGGCGCGGTCGACGGCCTTGCACATGTCGTAGACGGTGAGGGCGGCCACCGCCACCGCCGTCAGGGCCTCCATCTCCACGCCCGTCTTTCCGGTGGTGCGCACGCTGGCCGTGATGTGGAGGGCGCTCTCCTTCTCGTCGGGCTCGAGCTGGACGTCGATGTCGGTGAGGAGCAGAGGGTGGCAGAGGGGGATGAGCTCGTGGGTCTTCTTGGCGGCCATGACGCCCGCCACCTGGGCCACCGCCAGGACATCGCCCTTGGCCAGGCGGCCCGCCTGGATGAGGGCCAGGGTCTGGGGCTTCATGTAGACGCTACCCCTGGCGATGGCCTGGCGGGCGGTGTCGGCCTTGGCGGAGATGTCCACCATGCGGGGGCGGCCGGCGGCGTCGAGGTGGGTGAGTTGGGGCGTCGCATCTTCTGACACGGCGATATCATTGTAGCGGAGGCCTTCAGGCCTCCACAATCGCTCCAAGAAGCGGTGGAGGGCTAATGGCGTTCAACTATTCAAATTCACCTCTGCGGGATATCCTCCCAAGGCGGACTCGCCGGGGCGAGAATCCCGCAGCTTCTCCAATGCTGAGGGTTTCAACCCTCAGGGGTGTTTTTGATTTCTCAAAGACCATAAGCCCTCCTCTACATCTTCGGGGCCAAGCTCTACGCCTACCCCCCAATCTGGATCATTTTCCTCTGCCTAGGCCGGTTGCCGTCCCAGAGGTGATGGGCGTCGGGCTTGGTGTTCAGGGCGAGGAGGATGCGTGCGCGCAGGTCGTCGTCGCTGCCGCCGCTGCGCAGCGTCTGCCGCAGGTCTACCTCGTGGTCGGTGAGCAGGCAGGGGCGGATCTTGCCCTCGGCGGTGAGGCGCATGCGGTTGCAGGTGGCGCAGAACTGGCTCTCGGTGAGGGGGCTGATGAAGCCGATGAGTCCCCTGGCCCCGGGCAGGCGGTAGTAGCTGGCCGGGCCGCCGCCCGTGGTGGTCTGCGCCGCCTCCAGGGGGCCCAGGGCCTCCTCGATCTGCCGCCGCACGTCCTGAGTGGGGACGAAGCCCAGCACGAGCGAGGTATCCTTGATGCAGGTCTCCTGCTCGTCCATGAAGGGCATCAGCTCGATGAAGCGGACCTCCCAGTCCTCGGTCAGGGTGGTGCGGGCGATGTCCGCCACCTCGTCGTCGTTGACCTCCCGCATGACCACTACGTTCAGCTTGATGGGCGCCAGGCCAGCGTCGCGGGCGGCGGCGATGCCCTCCCTGACGGCCGCCAGGTCGCCGTAGCGGGTGATCTGGCGGAAGCGTTCGGGACGGAGGGTGTCCAGGCTGACGTTCACTCGCTTGAGGCCGGCCGCCGCCAGCTCGTGGGCGTAGGAGGCCAGGACCATGGCGTTGGTGGTAAGGGATATGTCCTCGATGCCCGGCGTCTCGGCGATCCAGCGCACCAGCTTGGCGATGCCGTTGCGCACCAGCGGCTCGCCGCCGGTGAGGCGCACCCGGCGCAGGCCCATGCCCGCGGCCACCCGGACGACGCGGGCCACCTCCTCCAGGGAGAGGATCTCCTGGCGGGGCACGAAGGGGATGCCCTGCTCAGGCATGCAGTAGACGCAGCGCAGGTTGCAGCGGTCGGTTACCGATACCCGCAGGTAGGAGATGGAGCGCTGGAAGGGGTCAACCAGCGGGCTGAGAGGTAGGGAGTCCTCGCTCGTAGTCATACAGCAGCTCTTTCAGGGTCTGGCGAGCCATCTGGGCTGCCCGCGCCCGATGGCTTATCATATTCTTCTCCTCCGCCGCCAGCTCGGCCATTGTCCGCCCCATATCCGGCAGGTAGAAGATGGGATCATAGCCGAACCCACCTTCGCCTCGGGGCACCTCGGCTACCACACCCAGACAGATCCCCTGGCCGAAGTACACCCCCCCTTGCGGCTCGGCGATGGCGATGACGCAGGTGAACCGACAGCCCCGACCCGGTCGGGGCTGCACCCCCTGCAACCGCTCCAGGAGGAGGGCCATCTTCTGCTGGTAGATGGCCCCCTCCCCGCCGAAGCGAGCCGAGCGCGGGCCCAACTCGCCGCCCAGGGCCTGCACGTCCAGGCCGGAGTCGTCGGCCAGGGCGTGAAGGCCGCTGGCCTGGGCCGCCTTCAGTGCTTTCATTTTAGCATTCTCTTCGTAGGTACTGCCAACCTCCTCGTCGGAAAGAGTCAGGCCCAGCTCTGAAGGCGTCACCAGCTCCCAGCCGCAGTCGGCCAGAAGCTGGCGGAGCTCGCGGATCTTGCCGGGGTTATTGGTGGCCAGAAGGAGCTTGGGCATGCCTGTGCGCCTCGGGCGGGCTAGTCCAGCGGCTCCCAGCGCTTGGCCAGCTTCTTGGCGATGACCGGCATGGTGGTGTACTCCATCTCGTCCAGGGGCAGGCGATGGGGCTCGAAGGGGCCGTGCCAGCGCAGGTAGTCGGCGATCTCGTTGGCCTTCTGGCGAGTGTGATCGTAGCTGGGGTCATCGAACATGTCCCTGGGGCCGACGAGCTTGCCGTTGGCCAACTGGAAGCCGAGAGCCACGACGCGCGGCGGCCCATCGAACCGGGTTGGATGGGCGTCCTTGAGGCCCACCGGCATCCAGGGGCCGTGGTGAGAGCCGCGCATCCAGCCCTCGACGATGAAGGGCACGCTGAACGGCTCCAGGACCTCCCCCACGGCGGGGAAGTTCCCCTGGGAGCGCACCAGGCACACCGGGTCGTCCTTGCCCACGTAGCGGCCGGCGATGAGGGAGAGCCTGTCGGTGCTGGAGCAGGCGCCGATCTCGCCGGTGGCCCGCGAAAAGACCCGCTTCACGGCGTAGCGGGAGGGCGCTCCCAGGAAGATGAGGAGGTCGTATATCTCCTCGGGGGCGTTGAGGGTGATTTTCTTATGCTCGACGACGTCCTGCACCTCGAAGCTGAAGCCCTGGTGGAGGCTCTCGGCGATCACCAGGCCAGGGGTGGTGAAGGGGTCGGCGAACATCTTGTACAGGGGCAGGTTGAAGGAGCCCGCCGACGTCTTGTCGCCCATGAAGACGATGACCGGCTCGGAGGGACGCTCCTCGATCTCCATTTCGGCGGAGCCGGGGCCAGCGCCGCGGATGTTCCCCGAGAAGGCGTCGGTCAAAAGGTCCTGCCCGGCCCCATACAGCTTCAGCTTCTTGGCCACCTCTGTGCATTTCACGAAGGTGTCCCAGGCCAGGCGGTGCACCGCCTCGAAGTTCTCCCCGTGCTCGTGGGTCATGATCAGAAAGAGGTCGTCGCCGCAGTGGGTGACGTGAAAGTCGACGAGGAGCCCCTGCTGACGCGCTCGCTCCAGCTCCTCCTGGGCTGTCGCTTCCAGATCGGGGTGCATGGCCGAGTGGCCGACGAAGCCGCCGACATCGGCCTTGATGGCGCTAAGAGTGATCACGGCATACCTCCCAGGGGGGATAGAACCACGAACCTAGAACCAAGAACGGTGGAACCAAAAGCCGCCTCGGGGGAAAGGCGGGGGCTAGTGGCAAGCGTTGAGGCGGCCGATTCCTTCATTGGCTAAGCAATGTTACTAGGGGACAGGGAAGCGCGTCAACCCCACCTCCAGACGCCGGTAGCGTCTCGCCAATTCATGACCTATTCCGTAGGTCGGGGCCCCAGCCCCGACCCCAGTTTGCGGCGATGGGCAGGGCGGGGGCCCTGCCCTACATCATGAACAAACGGAACGCTATCCCAGACGCCGCAGCACCCGCTGGGCCAGGCGGCGGCTCGTTCGTTCCCACTCCGCCCAAGCCCCTTCGCTGCGCTCAGGGCAGGCTTTCCGAGCCGGCTGTGCCTCCGCCAGAGGCTGATGCGCCTTTTCAGCCGGAGGCTGATCCGCCTCTGGCGGAGGCGCAAGGAAAGCCCGCAGCTCCTCCGCCATCGCGACCGCCTTGCGGCGGGCGTCCTGGCCGTCCAGCGGCTTGAAGCCTTGAAGCTTACGCGGGCCCTCTCGTCCCCCTTCGCTGATGT
>JAUYDU010000242.1 GCA_030691665.1 Chloroflexota bacterium | reverse complement strand
CCGGGCCGTCGGCAGGCCGCTCGCTCCCGTCCCCTGACAGGCTGTGGAAACGGAGGAAGTGCAGAGGGGGCCAAGAGGCCCTCTCTGCCGGGGGTTTGGGGGTGTCCCCCACACTACAGCTTGCCAGTCTCCTCACTCTCCAATAGCATGGTAGCGTCGTGTTCGAACTGAACCTTTCCGTCTTCCAGGGCCCCCTCGACCTTCTCCTCCACCTCATCGAGAGCGAGGAGCTGGATATCACCGCCGTCTCCCTGGCCCAGGTCACTGACCAGTACTGGGCCTATCTCCATTCCTCAGCCGGCCTCGACCTCGAGGCTCTGGCCGAGTTCATCGCTGTGGGGGCCAAGTTGCTCTACATAAAGTCCCGCGCCCTCCTGCCCGACCTGCGGCCTCGCCCGAAACAGGAGGGCGCACAGGAGGACGTGGGCGAGGCCCTGGCCCAGATGCTGGTGGAGTACAAGCGCTTCCGCCAGGCGGCGGACGCCT
Organism: Chloroflexota bacterium; assembly: GCA_030691665.1. Classification (GTDB taxonomy): domain Bacteria; phylum Chloroflexota; class Dehalococcoidia; order SM23-28-2; family SM23-28-2; genus JAUYDU01. The sequence continues at coordinate 2,726 of JAUYDU010000242.1, read as the reverse complement.
TCCGCGACTTGGAAGAACGTGGTAAGCGAGCTTATCCCCGCCTGGCCCCCGCCAGGCAGTTTCCCCTGCCGCCCGGGCTGAAGGGCGTGACCCTCGAGGCCCTCCTCGACATCTTCCAGGAGGCCCTCAGCCGTCAGCCCGCCGAGCCCGAGGAGGGCGCCATCGAGCGGGAGCCGGTCACGGTGGAAGAGAAGATGGAGGGCGTGATGGCGGCGGTCGCCAGCGGCGCCGGCCGGGCCTCCTTCCGTACCCTGGTCGAGGCCTGCACCTCCCGCATCGAGGTGATCGTGGTGTTCCTGGCCGTGCTGGAGCTGATCAAGGCTGGGCAGATTCGGGTCAGGCAAAGAGCCCTCTTCCGCGACATAATACTGGTGACAGTGCCGGCCGCTCCCAGCCCCCCGCCTTGATCCTCCTCGGGCGCTGTGCTACTATCCCCAACGCGGGAGGGGCCTGCCCTGAGCGAAGTCGAAGGGTTCTACCCTCCCCTTTGCTCACCTACCCACTCAGACGTAGCCGCAGGGCTTATGGCCATCAAGAAAATAGTGGCGCGAGTGTTTGGCAGAAGGTCGGGCTTAAGCCCGACGGCGACAGGCTGAAGCCTGTCCTTCTGGTGAGGCCAGTATCCTCTTAACGACCAATAGCCCTGCCCAGCAGTGGCAGACGGTCGGGCGGCCAAGGCATGGATAGCAAGAAAGTCATTGTCTCCCCTGCGGAAGGGCAGCGCTATCCCCTGCCGTCGCCGCTAGATCGGGACATCCTCGCCAAGATCCACCAGGCAGAGGAGATCCCCGACCTCGGCTCGAGTGAGAGGTTCCTCTTGCTTCTCATTCGCTCCCAGCTGGAGGTTCCTTGGAGGGAGCCCTTGCTCCAGGTCCTTGACACCCTTCTGGGGAACCGTGGATTGTCGCCCGACCAGAGGTGGCAGAAGATCTTAGAGGAGGGCTTCTCCACCCTCTGGAATCCCTCAGAGGTTCGTTCTTGAGAGGGAGGAAGCAGCGGTGCCCTCAATGACCAAGCTTCAGCGTGTCCAGGCCGCCCTCGCCGGTCACCCGGTCGACCGGGTGCCGGTCAGCGCCTGGGGCCACGACTTCCGCCGCGAGTGGACGGCTGAGGGCCTGGCCCAGGCCACCCTCGACGCCTACCGCCGCTACGACTGGGATTTCATCAAGGTCAACCCCCGCGCCACCTACTACGCCGAGGACTGGGGCTGCCGCTTCCAGCCCTCCGGCCGGGACGACCAGGGGCCCGATCTCGTCGAGGCCGCCGTCAAGTCGCCCGCCGACCTGCGACGCCTGCGCCCCCTCGATCCCACCAAGGGCGCCTACGGCCAACAACTGGCCGCCCTCAGGCTCATCGGCCGCGAGATGGCCGGCCAGGCCGCCTTCATTCAGACGGTCTTCTCGCCCCTGGCGGTGGCCAGCCGCCTGGCTGGAGGTCGCCAGCCCATCCGTCAGTACATGGACGAGGCGCCCCAGGACCTGGAGGCCGCTCTCTCGGTCATCGCCGAGACGCTGGCCGCCTACGCCCGCGCCTGCCTGGACGCCGGCGCCAGCGGCATCTTCTTCGCCCCCGTCGAGTGGGCCACCCGCGATAGTTGCAGCGACGAGCAGTACCAGCGCTTCGGCCGCCCCTACGACCTGCTGGTCCTGGCGGCGGTGCAGGGTGCCCAGTTCAACCTCCTCCACGTCTGCCGCAACAACAACATGCTGGAGAGCCTTCTCGACTATCCGGTGCACGCCTTCCACTGGGCGGCCACCGGCACGGGCAATCCCAGCCTCAAGGACATCCTGGCCAAGACCGATAAGGCGGTGGCCGGCGGCGTCTCCCACGATACCACTCTTGTCGACGGTCGGCCGCACCAGGTGGCGGCCGAGGCGCGCCAGGCCCTGTCCGCCTCTGGCGGAAGGCGCTTCCTCCTGACCCCCGGCTGCTCCATATCGCCCCAGACGCCCGAAGCCAACCTGCGAGCGATGATCGAGGTGGCGAGAGGGATACATCTTGAGCGAAGCGAAGGGGGCGCATCAGCGTGAGCGATAGCCCCACCCTGGCCCGCGATGAGCTGGCCCGAGCCGCCCCCGGCCGCGACGCCGCCGTGGCCATCGGCGTCTTCGATGGCGTCCACCGCGGCCACCGCTACCTCATCGGCCACATGGTGGAGCGGGCGCGCCAGGAGGGCCTGGCCGCCATCGTGGTCACCTTCCACCCCCATCCCCGCCTGGTCGTCCATCCTCAGGCTACCCTCACCTACCTCTGCGGCCTGGAGGAGCGCATCGAGCTTCTGCGCGCCCTGGGCGTGGACAGCGTCGCCATCCTCTCCTTCACCTCCGAGCTCGCCCAGCTCTCGGCCCGCGAGTTCGCCGCCCTCCTGGTGGATGAGCTACGCCTGAAGCTGCTGGTGATAGGGACCGACTTCGCCCTGGGCCGCAACCGCGAAGGGGATGCCCAAACGCTCACCGCTATCGGCCGGGAGATGGGCTTCGCGGTGGAGGTGGTGCCGCTCCTGGCCGCTGCCAGCGAGAAGGTCGGCTCCTCCGCCGTGCGCCTGGCCCTGACCCGCGGTGACATGGAGACGGTGGCCAGCCTGCTCGGCCGCCCCTTCTCCCTGCGGGGGCCGGTGGTGGCGGGTGCCGAGCGGGGCAAATCCCTCGGCTTTCCCACCGCCAACATCGCCTTCGGCCTCGACCGCGCCCTGCCCGCCTTCGGCGTGTACGTCACCCGCGCCTACC
>JAUYDU010000170.1 GCA_030691665.1 Chloroflexota bacterium | reverse complement strand
GCGCCGGCGCTGGCCCTGTCGGGCGCCTTCTCTGTCGTCCTCCTCGGCCTGGCCCTGTGGCAGGTTGACCTGACCGACGACACCTGGCACGCCAGCGGGAGCTACGAATATGCGGCGGCCAGGGCAGTGGAAGGGCGCCTGGACGACCTGAACCTCTCGGGACAGGTGACCCTCTGCGCCTACTACGCCGAGGCTTATCACTACGTCACCGGCCTACCCACCCGACGAGCGGGCGCCGACAACCTGGCATCGTGTTCCGGCAAGAACGGGGATAGCGACCCGGTGGTGCTCATCGTCGATGCGCCGCTGCGGCTGCTAGCCGGCAAGGGCCTTGACAGCCTGGACGGGGCCGGCGAACTGGAGACGGTGCTGGCGGTGAACCCGGCCGCTCCCTTCCTGTACGGCCGCCAGGCCTACGTCGATACGGAGCTGATAAGGGGGTACTTGCTACGCTGAGGGCACTGCGCATCCCCTGGTCGCCCGCCAAGAGCAGCCTGGAACGGGCCCTGCTGCCGGCCAGCGCCGTCATGCTGTTCGCCATGGGGCTCCTCAACATCGGCAACTACGGGTTCACCGTCCTGGTGGCCCGCATCCTGCCACCCGCGGAGTTCTCCACCTACGCCGCCCTGTACGGAGCAGTGATGCTGCTGGCCGTGCCAGCCAACGTCCTCCGCCTGGCCATCGTCCGCCTGCGCACCGAGACCGCCGAGCGCTCGGACGAGACGGGCATCGCCGCCGAACTGATGGCCCTGCGTCGCAACCTGCTTGTGCTCGTGCTGGTGGGAGGAACTATCCTCCTCTTTTTGGTGACTTTGCCTCTACTGGCAGTAACAAGAGGAGCCAATCTATCGTCATTTCTCTTAGCGGGATTTGCCGGAATCATAACCTTCACCCTGTACCTGGACAGGGGTTTTCTGCAAGGAGGGCTGCGATTCTCCTGGGTAGCAGTGACGGTGGTGGCCGAAGTAGTGGCCCGCCTGGGCTTCCTGCTCGTCCTCGCCTCGGCGCTCCATACGGGACTGGCGGGCACGATGGGGGCCCTGCTTCTGGGCGCTCTCACCGCCAACGCCGTCTCGGCGCGGATGGTAGCCCGCGCCAGAGGCGCGTCCGCCTCTGGCGGACGCTGCGCCGCCCCTTCGGCTTCGCTCAGGGCAGGCCCGATGGCCATCGGGGCCGATTCGGGCCTCGCGCCCAGGGGCCAGAGGCCTGCCCTGAGCTTGTCGAAGGTGTCGCCGGCCAGGGCGCTTCTGGGCTACAGCTCGATAATGATGGCCGTCTATTCGGGGCACACGGCCCTGCACTGGCTAGACCTGCTGGCCGTTCAGCTCCTCTTCCCCGGCGAGGTGGCTGGCCAGTACGCCGCCCTCTCCTTCGCCGGCCGGGTCATCCTCTACGCCAGCCTGGGCGTCACCGAGACCCTGTTCACCTTCGCCAACAAAGCGCACTGCCGGCAGGAGGCCGGCGAACCTCTGCTGGCGCGCGCCCTTCTCCTGACGGCGGCGGTGAGCGCGCCGATCCTGCTCCTCTACATCGCCGCCCCCGAGCCCATCCTGAAGTACGTGTTCGGCTCGTCATACGTCGGCCTGGCGTCGAGTCTGTGGCTGCTGGGGCTGTTCATGTTCCTGCTCTCGCTGGCGGGAGTGCTGATCGCCTACATGCTGGCCAGCGGCATGGCCCGCGGGGCCCTGGCAGCGGCTATAGCGACGGTGGCCCTGGAACTGACACTTCTCCTGGCGTTTCACGACAGCGTCCAAACGGTGGTCGTTTCCCTATGCGCGACGGCGGCCTTCTACCTGACGGTCCTATCGGCCCTGATAGCGAGAAACTCCCTCAGGGCGAGGATGACCGCCACACTGGAGGCCGTACCAGAATAGGAGGTGGTCGATATGACCGAGGCCGTAGCGGTGCACCCCAACGGCGGAGCTACTGCAACCGCCGAGGAGACGCAGCAGCTTGACATCTCCATCGTCATGCCCTGCCTCAACGAGGAGGAGTCCATTGCCACCTGCGTGGCCAAGGCCAGGGCCTGGCTGGAGAGATCAGGCTATTCGGGCGAGGTGCTGGTGGTGGACAACGGCTCCACCGACCGCTCCCGCGAGCTGGCGACGGCGGCGGGGGCCAGGGTGATCCAGGAGTCGCGACGGGGCTACGGCCGCGCCTACCTCACCGGCATCCCCGAGGCGCGCGGCAAGTACATCGTGATGGGCGACTCCGACGACACCTACGACTTCACCAACCTGGGCCCCCTCATCGAGCCTCTGCGCGACGGCCACGACCTGGCGGTGGGCAACCGCTACGCCGGCGGCATCCGCCCGGGGGCGATGACCTGGAGCCATCGCTACATCGGCACGCCGATCATCAGCCTCCTGCTGCGTCTGTTCACCGGCAGCAGGCTAGGCGACAGCCAGTGCGGCCTGCGTGCCTTCACCAGGGAGGCCTACCAGCGCATGGGCCTGCACTCGACGGGCATGGAGTTCGCCTCGGAGATGATCCTGAAGGCGATGCGGCGGGGCCTGCGCATCGCCGAGGTGCCCATCCCCTATTTCCCGCGGGTGGGCGAGGCCAAACTCAACACCTTCCGCGACGGCTGGCGCCACCTGCGCTTCCTGCTGCTATTCACGCCCGTCTACGTCTTCACCCTGCCCGGCCTGCTCCTCTCCTTCCTGGGAAGCATAGCGACCGCGGTGGCCCTCCTCCTCTCGCGCGGAGCCATCGATGGCCCTCCCCACTGGCCAGCGGTGTTCCTGGGGCCCATCCTGCTGGTGGTGGGGATCAACGCCCTGCTCCTGGGATTGACCGCCCACCTGCTGGCCTCCAGCAAAGGCATCACCGGCGACAGCCGCCTGTTCAGGCTCTACCGTGAGCACTTCAGCCTGGAGGCCTTCCTGATGGTGGCGGGAGCGCTGGTACTGGCTGGGATCGGCCTGTACGCCTTCCTGGGCCTCGCCCCCGGCCTGGATAGCCCCCTCCAGGAAGCCCAGGTGGGAGCGCTGGCCCAGAGCCTGATGGTGGTGGGCGTGGACGTGGTGCTGGTGGCCTTCCTGCTGGCCCTCCTGAGAGCCGAATAGGAGGCGAGTCCCATGAAGATCGCCCTGGTCTACGACGCCCTGTACCCCTTCATGAAAGGGGGCGCCGAAAAGCGCTACCACGAGATGGGCACCAGGCTGGCCGCCCGGCACGAGGTTCACTTCGTCTCCTGGGAGCACTGGCGCGGCAGTCCCCCGAAAGAGAACGGCAACCTGTTCTACCACGGCGTCGGCCGGCCGCTCCCCTTCTACGACAGAAACGGGAAGCGCCGTATCGCCGAGGCCGTGGGCTTCGCGAGCCATCTCCTGAAGGCCTTCCCGCGGGAACGCTTCGACGTCATCGACTGCTCGTCCATCCCCTACTTCCCCGCCTACGCCTGCCGCCTCATCTCCCTGGCCAGAGGCATCCCGCTGGTGGTCACCTGGCACGAGTTCTGGGGTGACTACTGGCTGGGCTACCTGGGCTGGCGGGGCCACCTGGCGCGAGCGGTGGAGCTGGCGGCCACGGGCCTGGGAGATATGGGGGTGGCGGTATCTCAGTTCACCGCCGACCGGGTGGCCCGCCAGGGCCTAAAGAACCGACCGATCGAGGTGATCCCCAACGGGATCGAGTACGGGCTCATCCGCAGCATCCCTCCCAACGGAGAGGAGTCGGACGTCATCTACATGGGGCGGCTCATCGGCCACAAGAACGTCTCCACCCTGCTGGAGGCCGTGCGCCTCCTGGCCAACGAATCGCCCCGCCTGCGCTGCCTCATCGTCGGCGACGGCCCAGAGCGCGAGTCCCTGGCGCGCTACTCATCCGTCCTGGGGCTGGATGGCAACGTTGCTTTCCTGGGCTTCATCCCTGACCAGCGAGACATGTTCGCCCTGATGAAGAGGTCGAAGGTGTTCGTCTTCCCCTCCACCCGAGAGGGCTTCGGCCGCTCGGTGGTGGAGGCCCAGGCCTGCGGCCTACCGGCGGTGGTGGTGCGGGCGCCCGACAGCGCCTCGCCCACCCTGATCCGCAGCGGCGACAACGGCCTGGTCTGCGACAACGACGCCCGCTCCCTGGCGACCGCTCTGGCCCATCTCCTGGAGGACCAGCCCCTGCGGCAGCAGATGGCCGAAGCGGCCCAGGCCGAGGCAGCCCGATACGACTGGTCCAACGTGGTGGAACGCATCGAAGGAGTGTACCAGCAAGCGATCGGCAGGAGGAACGGGAATGGCCTATCTCCGAAGATTGTTTGAGGCGACCGGCCTGGCCAACAAGGCCGAGATACTGGGCGCTATCGACCCCCGCCCCGGCGGCCGTCTTCTGGACTGCGGCTGTGGCGATGGCAGGTTCACCGTCGAAGTAGCCCGCCACGCCCGCGTGTCGGAGGCCTACGGCATCGAGTGCGTGGACGAGCGGATCGAGGAGGCCGCCGACCGCGG